>PKTY01000182.1 GCA_002869725.1 Desulfuromonas sp.
CGGAAGGGGAGGTCCAGCAGCTGATCAATACCTGTGAGCTCTCTCTTGATGAAGACGCCTACATCGAGGTCGTGCGCAACAAGACCGCCGTGCTGCTGTCTGCGGCCAGCCGCTGTGGTGCTGTTCTCGGCGGGGTTACGGATGCCGAAGAAGAGGCTCTGGCCGAGTTCGGCATGCTGGTCGGGATTGCCTTTCAGTTCATGGATGATGCCCTCGACTATGTGGCCGACCAGGCTGACTTCGGCAAGGCCCGGGGACACGATCTACTCGAAGGGAAAGTAACCCTGCCGCTGATTCATACCTTGTCACTCTGTACCTCTGAGGAGCGACAGCAGATTGAAGAGATTGTCGAACAGGAAGAGCTGCCTCAGTCTGACCTTGATGAGGTGATCAAGCTGATCGAACGCTACGATGGGATCGGTTATACCCGGCAGCGGGCGAGTGAGTTTGTTGCCGAAGCCAAGCAGTGCCTCAGTCTGTTTGACGATTGCGAGGTCAGGCAGGGGTTGTTCGATCTCGCCGACTATGTGATCGCTCGCAACAAGTAGTCAGCCCTCCCGGCATTTCCGGCAGATGCTTGCAGGCGTTTGCGGTCGCCTTTCTTTCTCTTTCATCTCCCGTGGTGCGCCGAAACTTTATTTATAACAGGAAAATCCGCAGCAGGCTGGTAGAATAATCTTCGTATGTTGACAGGATAATTTTGCTGAAATATCGCTGGAAAATTGTGTTACCATTCCAATCCTGATGCAGCCAATATTTCCCCCCACAGAGTCCGGACCGGACCATTCCTCAGCGATCCTCAAGCGCCCATCAGCGATTGTCGTTGATGACAGCAGGTCGTTTCTCAAATACATCACGGTGCTGTTCAACCGGCTCAATATTGAAAGTCTGCCGGTCATCAATCCACTGGAGGCTATTGAGCTGGCCAGGGTGGCTTGCCCGAATCTGCTCTGTCTTGACCTGATGCTCTCGGGGCAGAATGGTATCGAAATCCTGAGGCAAGTGCGTGCGGATGATGAACTGGCCGATCTGCCGGTGCTGATCGTCTCCGGCAACCAGGATAAGACACTGCATTGGGAGGCGTTAAGCCTCGGCTGTGTCGATATCCTTGACAAGCCGATCGACCTGCGCCGACTGCACACTGCCTTGCAGCGCTGTAATCTTTTTGGTGGCAAACGCCGCTATTTACGTGCCCCCTTTGATCGCCAGGTTGAGATCATCTGTAACGAACACAGCCAGTTTTTGCAGAGTCTAACCATCTCCGAGCGGGGTATCTTCGTCTGCTCGACCGACCTCACAGTGCGAAGCAGCCTGCTCAGGGTCCGCATCCCTCTCAACGATGAAGAGTGTCTCGATTTGGGGGGGCGAATCATCTATCGGATGATGGAGAACGAGAATTATGCGAGCTCCCCGGCTGGCATGGCGATCAAGTTCGATCGGATGACCAGTCGTGATGCCGAACTCCTTACCGCCCTGGTGACCGACCTGCTGATTGGAGATATCATTGTCGAGCAGACGGAGAAGATCATCAACCCGGGAACATCCCCTCTCTGGCCTCAAAAGTGATCCATTCGCAGTAGTTTCTCTCGACATCTCAATGTGGTGCACCAGGCAAAAAGCATCCAGTGCAAGGTCCGCAGATGTCAAGCAGTGAGGGGATGAACTTGCAGACTGACAGCCTTGAACCGACTGGGACAGAGCGTGTGCGAATCAGGGTCGAAGGGATTGTTCAGGGGGTCGGTTTTCGTCCGTTTGTCTACCAGCAGGCGGTCCGGATCGGTCTTCACGGCTGGGTTCGTAACGACACAGCTGGTGTGACCATTGAAGTCGAGGGGACTCTACACCAGCTTTGCGAGTTCCAGCAGATCCTGACCAATCAGCCTCCGCCCCTGGCCCAGATCACATCCTGCACTGCCGAAGCCATCGCATCGATTGACGACAAAGGTTTTCGCATCGTCGAGAGCGTAGTCTTAGACGGCATTCGCGTCCAGATTTCGCCAGACTGCTATGTCTGTGAAGACTGCCTGCGTGAACTTTTCGACCCGGCTGATCGTCGTTTCCACTACCCCTTTATCAATTGCACCAACTGCGGTCCCCGTTACAGCATCGTGACCGGTATTCCCTATGACCGTCCCTTGACGACCATGGCTGAATTTGCCATGTGCCCGGCCTGCCTGAACGAGTATCAAGACCCTGGATCCAGGCGATTTCACGCTCAGCCGAACGCCTGTCCTGTGTGCGGGCCTCGCCTGGAATTGATCGACGGGGAGGGGAGGCGACTTGCCGAAGACCCCTTGACGGCAGCGATCGAATGTTTAGGTCGCGGGGAGATTCTGGCCGTCAAAGGTTTGGGAGGGTACCACCTGGCGGTCGATGCCACTTCGTCTCGGGCCGTCAGAGAGTTGCGGCGTCGCAAGCAGAGAGATGAGAAACCGTTTGCCCTGATGCTGGCCGGCCTCGATGCAGTCCGTGCAATCGCTCAGACCAGTCTCCTTGAGGAACGCTTGCTGGCCGGCCCGGAGCGTCCGATTGTGCTGGTCGAAAAACGGGCCGGGCACCGGATGGCCGAAGAGGTTGCTCCGGACAACCGCTATTTCGGCGTTATGCTCCCTTACACCCCTCTGCACTTCCTGTTGCTGGAAAAGCAGTTTTCTGCGCTGGTCATGACCAGCGCCAACCTCTCAGACGAGCCGATCGCCTACCAGGATGAGGAGGCCCGGCAACGGCTTTCCGGTGTTGCCGACCGCTTTCTGATCCACAACCGTGGCATTGAGACCCGCTGTGATGACTCTATTGCCAGAGTTATGGCCGACAAACCGCTCCTTTTGCGGCGCTCGCGGGGCTATGTGCCACGACCGATCATGCTGTCGGCCCCTCAACCGCAAATCCTTGCCGTCGGTGCCGAACTGAAGAACACCATCTGCCTGACCCGTGGCCGGCAGGCGTTTTTAAGCCAGCATATCGGCGACCTGAAAAGCTGTGATGTCCGCCAATCGTTCGAACAGGCTATTACACACCTTCGTGACCTGCTCGAAATCGTTCCGGAGCGGGTTGCTCATGACCTTCACCCTGACTATGCCTCGACCCGCTATGCTCTCGAGGAGAGTGGTCTGCCTGTCGTTGCTGTACAGCATCATCATGCCCACCTCGCCAGTTGCCTGGCCGAACATGGATGTCGGGAGCCGGCTATCGGCGTGATTTTTGATGGCATCGGCTTTGGTGGTGATGGTCGAATCTGGGGGGGAGAGTTTCTGATCGGTGACCTGAGAAATTGTCAGCGTGTCGGCCATTTTCGTGATCTGCTGATGCCGGGTGGGGACCTGGCTGTACGCGAACCCTGGCGCATGGCCTTGAGTTGCCTGCTGGAGACCTTCGGTGAAGTTCCGGTCGACAGCCCGGTCTTCGCTGGGATCGATTTGTCAGCGCTGCGACTGGTGGCCCAGGCCACTATGCAGAGGCTCAATGCGCCGTTGACCTCCAGTTGCGGGAGGTTGTTCGATGGCGCGGCGGCTCTGCTTGGGTTGCACCAGACGGTTACCTTCGAGGGGCAGGCTGCCATGGCCCTGGAGATGATCGCCGATCCTGACCAGCAAGCATCCTATCCGTTCGAGCTCCTCTACGAGGAGATGCTGCTGGTTGTTGACCAGAGACCACTCATTGAAGCGCTCTACCAAGACCGTCTGTCTGGGATCTCCCTGTCGCAGATTGCTGGAAAATTTCACCGGACTCTGGCTGAAATCATTGTGGAGGTCTGTGGTGAACTACGCAGTCAGGCCGGTCTCTCGCGTGTCGCGCTGTCTGGAGGTGTTTTCCAGAATCGGTTGCTGACCGAACTGGCGGCCTGCAGTCTGCAACGCAGAGGTTTCGAAGTCCTGCAACACTCTCTTGTCCCACCCAACGATGGCGGTTTGGCCCTTGGCCAGGCTGTTGTCGCCGGTCATCTCAGCTGAGTATTCTGACCTTTCTGTTTTCAACCATTGTCCTGAAGCGTTCTTGTTCCGAATCTTCATGCAGCGGGGGGCGGAGATCCTTCAATCCTGAAATTTTCTGGTACTATTGATGGGTATTTGAGGAAAGTGATAACTCATGACTCATTCAGTCAGCAGTGATGCGTCCCTGAAAGGAATTCTGGTTGCAGCGCCGATGTCTATCGGCCTGACCCGTCAACGGGTGTTCAGCTGGGTCAATCGCTGGATGGTCGATTTGCTCGGCTACCCCGAAAGCGAGCTGATCGGTCAGTCGGCACGTATGCTCTACGAGTCGGACCAGGAGTTCGAGAGGGTTGGCAGTGTCAAGTATTCGAAGGTCAACGAAGGGAAGATGGGGGAGGTTCAGACTCGCTGGTGTTGTCGTGACGGGCATATTATCGACGTGCTGCTGCGCTCTGTGGCGATCAATCCTCTGAATCTCGACGAGGGGGTGATCTTTACCGGAC
>PKTY01000247.1 GCA_002869725.1 Desulfuromonas sp.
CAACTGGAGAGTGAACGGATGCGCGAGACCCGGGCGCGGGCGCGGCAAAATCAGCGACCACAAGATAAACCGGAACATAGCTGCCGCCATAAAAAAGGGTCTCAGCAAACAAGGAGATACCGACCTCAGTCATGTCCACGGAGAAGACATCACCCCGCGCCGACGAACTGCCGGTCAGTTCATCGACAAGAATGGCATCGACCAGCGAGTCGACCGCCTGATCAAGCGAAATATAATTCTCGAGATGGAGGGCATTAATGGTTTCGCCAGACTGGGTGGCCAGGTAACCGGATGAAGCAATACGCTCTGCGCTGGTGAGTCCCTCAGGGGTGTTGTAGCTGTAATAGGACCGGTCGAGCATATCCCTGCCGTGGTCCCTGGCAGAGCCGACAAGCTGACCATTCCAGGCCAAAGGAGGAAGGCCCTGGTCGAGCAACCACTGATCTTCACCAAACACCGCACGCACCTCAACTGCGTCAAGTTCGAGACGTTCAATCGTCGCAAGAGGATCGCGGCGGGCCTCGTTAATACTCAACCAGAACCGGACGGTCGCGTCGAGAATCAGCTCCTCTTGTGACTTGCCGGCGACCCCGCCTTCACTGTCAACAGCCCACGCAGGGGCTACCAGCAGGACCAATAGCAAGAAAAGGGAGAACTTCAACCCCAAGCAAACGGCTGACTTATTAGCAGTAGAGCAACTCATGACGTTATCGACTCAACTCCTCATAAACAAACAATCTTCGCTGACTAAAGCAAGAAGCCGGCCAAAAAAAAAGAGCGCGTCTACCACGGGATTCACGTGAGTAAACCGCTCCTACGCATAAAACACGGGATTATTATCGGTTCATATCCGCCATGACTGGCTGATATCGACCACCCCTTTGCGCCGGCTTGCCCAAAGATCAAAAATCGAACGACCAGGTCAGAACGAGACGGCGTGGTTGACCTGGTGTCGGGCCATAGATGTCGGGCTGGTCGTAATCCCTGTCGAACAGGTTGGTGACCCGCAGGGAGATTCGGTCACGACCGTCAAAAAAGCCCGGGCGGCTGTAGGCCATATCGACCAACACCGGTGTCCGGTACGACTCTGCGTCCCCCCCTTTGAGGAAACTGTCATCTCTGCGGCCGCCGGCCGTAACCGTAGTACGCAAACTCTGATCTTCAGCAATGGCCCAGTCGAGACTGAGGCGAGCCAACCATCTTGGCCCAAGGTCGGCCGGCTGGCTCCAGCTGTCATAGACATCGATACGGTCACCGCCATCGGGTGGGACGATCGAATATTCAAGGACATTATAGGTTTCGTCCTCGTAATCTCCTTCGAACCAGGAGAGTATCGCCGAAGCTGTCAGACTGCGGGTCAAGCTCTGGCGCAGCAAAAGTTCGGCTCCGTACATTTCATGGGCGGAGGAGAGGGAGAGCCCGCCATAGGGGTCCTCGCCGCGATGATACCTGATCCGGTTGTGGAACAGGGTCAACTCGTAATGCCGGCTGCGGTCTGGAGCCCAGGTCAACTGAGCACTGAGAGTTGAAATCTCCTCTTGATGGAGGTCCGCCTCATCGAAAAGCTGGATCGAATAAGGTGTACGGAAAGCGTTTCCATAGGTCAGCTTGAAGCGCCCACTATCCCCTATCGGCGACTGCACTCCCATACTGGAACTGAATGCCGTGTCATAATCGCTGTGGTCTTCCAGCCGAGCGCCCAGCCATCCTTCCAGCCGGTCCCAGCGATAACGTAACTGGGCAAACAGGGCATAGATATCACTCGAGAAATCTTTCTGGGTGAGAGCCGGTTTGAACAAGGGCGCGCCGGGCAACAGGAAGTCGGGCTGGAATCCGTCTCTGATCAGGGCGTCATCGACTCGGTTGTGACGCCAGGAGGCACCGGCGGTCACCAGCCCACGCCCGAAGACCCGCCGGTCCCAGAGCAGCTCAAGGTGGGTGATGCTGTTGTTCTGCTGGCGGTCTACGTCAGCATCCCTGACCTGATAGTCGGTCTCCTGGTAGTAGGCGCTCAAAGCGTAATGACTTGGGCCGTAAACCGTGTTGACGGCAATCTTGACAAGGTTGACCGGAGTCTGTTTCTCGCCGTCCCAAGTAATCGCTTCATCGGCATTGCGCAGGGTGTAATGCCGATTGAACTCTGACCAGCGGCCGCTGAGATGGAGCCAGTTGCCGTAATTGAAGGTGCCGACCAGTTCTGCATATTCTGACGGATCGACCGTACGGTTCAGTAAGACATCTTCGGCACCGGACTGGTACTCGGGGGCATAATAGCGTTCACCGGCAAGACTGGCGCTCAGCCAGCCGTCCCACCGGTCTCCGGCGAGCCCCTGGCCAGCCCTCAAACCGAACAGTCTACCTTCCCCGCCTTCGCCTCGAAGGCGGGTTCCCGACTGCAATAAGGTACGCCGCGGTACGATATTGATGACCCCGGCATAGGCGTCAAATCCCCAGAGCACTGAACCGGGCCCGCGCACAATCTCAACCCGATCAACATGGAATAGCGACAGCTCATGATCAAGAGGGGCAAAACTCTTGGTGACATCGGTGGTCATCGGCACACCATCGTAGAGAAAAAGTACCGAATCCCGCAGGCCACGCAGGTAGGGGACCGAACCGCGGCCACCCTCTGCGACAAAAAAACCCGGCTGGTTGGCAAGCAGTTCGCCCAGGGTACGGTATCCGGCACGGTCAATCTCTTCGCGGGTGATCACGGTGGCAATGGCTGGCGCTGTCGTCGCCGCTTCCGGGGAGAGTGACGCGACGGTGACCACCGGCTCGGTTTCACCGACAAACATCAACATGGTATCATCGGCGGGATCGGACAAGGGCTCCGAATTGACCGGATTCAGCCCCAGAACCAGCCCCAGGGTGCAGATGCCAACGTATTGGCAAAGTCGCTTCAGCACGTAACTATCTTTCCACCGAAAGGTTGCGATTTTCGATTCTGATCCGACCATTCTCGTCGGTGATCAGCCCAAGCAGCGTGCGGAACCTGGCTCGGCTCACATTCAGCAGACGGGCTGCGGCACTCTGGTTACCCATGGTCATCTCCATCGCCTGTAGGACAATGCTGCGCTGCAGCTCTTCAAAGTCGACCCCTTGTGGCGGAAGCCGGTAAAGTTGATCGCCAGCCGCGCCCAACGCTGCCGGGGCCTGCCCGGAGACATGGGGGAAATCGTCTGAGGACAACGGAAGCTCCCCCCCCTTCATGATCATCGCTCGTTCCAAAACATTAAACAGCTCCCGGACGTTGCCCGGCCAGGTGTAGCCCTGCAGCAGGCGCTGTGCAGCGGGAGTCAGGACTTCGCTATCACTGCGTCCGGCTGTCTTTTCGATATAAAACCTGGCCAACGGAACGATGTCCGCCTTGCGCTCGCGCAACGGCGGCATATGAATCGGAAAAACAGCCAGCCGGTAGTAGAGGTCTTCGCGAAAAGCACCTTCTCGCACCTGCTGGGCCAAATCACGGTTGGTGGCGCAGACCAGCCGGCAACTGATCGGAATCTCCTGGTTTCCGCCAACCCGTTGAATACTTTTTTCCTGGATAGCCCTCAGCAGTTTGGACTGGGCCTCGAGAGGCATCTCGCCGATTTCGTCGAGAAAAAGTGTCCCCCCGGCGGCAAACTCGAACTTGCCGGCCCGGGCCTTGTCGGCCCCGGTAAAAGACCCCTTCTCATGACCAAAAAGTTCAGCCTCGAGCAACGAGGGTGCAATGGCAGCACAATTGACCGCCACGTAACGCTCACCGCTGCGCGGGCTGGTCTGGTGGATAAAACGCGCCATGACCTCCTTGCCGGTTCCTGACTCACCACTGAGCAGAACCGTCGCCTCGCTGCCGGCCACCTTGAGCCCCAAGTCCCTGACTTGCTGCATCGAAGGCGAGGCAACCACCACCGGGCTCCCCTTGACATTCTCGGCAAAGGCCTGCTTGAGACGGATATTTTCCGCCAGCAAGCGGCGCATCCCCAAAGCACGTTCGACCGCCAGTAGCACCGCCTCCTCCTCAAACGGTTTTACCAGATAGTCGGAGGCCCCCAGGCGCAAAGCCTGCACCGCTGACTCCAGTGTGGCGAACGCTGTGACGAAGATCACCGGACAACCGAGTTCCTGGTCGCGGATCGCCTCGAGCAGGCTGAAGCCGTCCATTTCGTTCATGCGCACATCCGAAAGCACAAGGTCGACGGCCTCGTTCTCGAGTAGAGCGAGCGCCTCCTTGCCATGGGCGGCCTCGATCACCTTGTGCTTTGCCGTTTCCAGCAAGAACCTGAGGATGACCCTGATCTTCTCTTCATCGTCAACGATTAGAATCTGTGCCATTTATTGCATATCCTCCAAACTGCAGTGAGCATCGCCCTCTTCTCCGAGCAAAGGCAGAGACACAACGAACAGTGCACCGCCCTGATCACGGTTAGCCGCGCAGATCATCCCGCCATGGGCGTTCAGGACGTTGCGCGCAATGGAGAGCCCCAGCCCGGTCCCTTTCGCTTTGCAGGTTACGAAGGGGTCGAAAATCTTTTCCAGACTTTCGGGATCAACGCCGGGGCCGTCGTCAGAGACCCGAAACTGGAGCGCGTTCCCATTCTTAGCAACCTCGACCAGCACCTGCCCCGGAGAACTGGACGCTTCGACGGCATTGCGCACCACGTTGAGCAAGGCCCTCTCCAGAAGCTGCTGGTCAGAATGCACTCGGCCGGTTCCATCGATACCGGCGTCGACTCTTATCGCGATTTCGGGATTGAACAGACTGACTCTCTGGAGCAGGCTGTCGATCAGCCCATTGGCCGAAACTTCGACGAATTCAGGAGGCCTGGGCCTGGCAAACAAAAGGAAGTCCTCGATCAACCTGTCGATTCGTACGATCTCTTCATCGACAAACCCCATCATCCGCTGCTTGGTCTGGCCGTCGACCTGTTCCCCCTTGCGGAAAATGTCGAGGCTACCATTGATGATTGTCAAAGGGTTCTTGATTTCGTGGGCCACCGTCATCGAAAACTTGCCGACTTCGGCCAGCACCTGATTGCGGGCCATAATGGCATTGGCTTCGTTCAGCTCCCAACGTTGTCTTTCCAGTGCATCGAGCATCTCGTTAATCGCACCCGAGAGGGTGTCGATCTCGCGCAACGAATTGCGGTGTGCCCTCACGTCGAGCTGGCCGCGCGAAACGGCCCCGGCGACACCAAGCAGTTCCTGCAGCGGGGCACTGATGGCACGAGACAGCGTCCAGTACATCAGCACCGGCGCCACAGCCAAAGCCAGAGAAATAAAAACGAAACGGAGCGCCATCCTCTGCTTGAGCTCGACCAAGCCGGACAGTGAATAGGCCAGGGACACCTTACCGATCATCTCCACTTCGGCATCATCTGGCAGAAAAAGGGATTCCCCCCGATCCATGGCCTGACCGTAAACCGGTGCCGTGACCGTTTCCAGATCAAGGTCCGGAGCTGAATGCTCACGGCGCAATATCAACTTCCCCTGGCGATCGGCAATTTCGACCCTCTGCACATCGCTGACTTTGAGCATGTTATCGACCAGCTCCTCAAGAATCTCCCGGTTCCCGATCAGTACCCCCAGCTCGGCATTGCTCGCCATATAGGAGGCGAGCAGGTTGAAATGCTCGCGGAACTGCACGCTCTCGTAATTGACCGTCATGCGAAAACCGGCGATCCCCATCGTGGCCGATGTCCCCACGATGAAGAACAGGGCGATTGCCGTCAGGCGACCCTGTATCGAATTCAGTCCCAGCCTTCCACTGTAAAGAGCCATCAGCCCCCCTGCCCTCCCGGCACAGGCTGCAACTG
>PKTY01000184.1 GCA_002869725.1 Desulfuromonas sp.
CTGTTGAAATTTCGCGATCTACACCCGAAATCCTACAAGATCATCGCGTTCCTGGTGATGCTGGCCTCCCTGGCTGGCCTGATCTCCCTGAAGTTCGGCCAGGTGCAGCTGTTTGGTCAGACCCTCAGCCATGCCGGCGGTTTTATCGGCTTCGTACTCGCCGAAAACCTTTCCGGCTGGTTCAACCTGGCCGGGGCAGCCATCTTTCTGCTGGTCTTTCTCTCGGTCGCCACCATTCTGGTTTCCCGTTTCTCCATGGTGCTGTTTCTGGAGGGAATCGCCGACCGGGTTGCAGGTCAGCTGCAGGTGCGCCGGGAGGCGCGCCAATCCCGCCGGAAGGCCAAGGAAGAGGAGAAGGCCAAGGAACCGGTGATTCGCGCTCCACAACCACGGCTGCAGAAACCGGTCGAGCCCGCCAAACCGGGAAAACGCAGCAAGAAACAGAAAGACGATTCCCAGGAAGCGTTCGATTTTCTCGAACCGGTCGGCACCTACCACCAGCCGCCCATCGCCCTGCTTGATCACGATGGCGAGGCGGCCAAACCGATCGACCGCGACAGCCTGATGATGAACGCCCGCCTGCTCGAAAAGAAACTTAAAGACTTCAACGTCGAGGGGGAGGTGGTTGAGGTCAAACCGGGGCCGGTGGTCACCATGTATGAGTTCGCCCCGGCTCCCGGCGTCAAGGTCAACAAGATCGCCGGACTGGCCGACGACCTGAGCATGGCCCTCAAGGCTCTGTCGATCCGCATCGTCGCACCGATTCCCGGTCGTGGCGTAGTCGGCATCGAGATACCCAACCGCGACCGGGAGATGGTCTATCTCAAGGAGATTCTCGATAGCGAGGAGTACCGCAAAAGCGGTGGTCGTCTGCCGCTGGCCCTGGGCAAGGACATCTTCGGTCACACCATCGTCGCCGACCTCGCCAAGATGCCCCACCTGCTGGTGGCCGGTTCGACCGGTACCGGCAAGTCGGTGTCGATCAATGCCATGATCCTCTCCCTGCTCTACCGCGCTGACCCGCGCGACGTGCGAATGATCATGGTCGACCCCAAGATGCTCGAGCTGTCGATGTACGAGGGGATCCCCCACCTGCTGCTGCCGGTAGTCACCAACCCGAAGAAAGCGGTGCTCGCTCTCAACTGGGCGGTTCGCGAGATGGAACGACGCTACCGGCTGATGTCGGACAAAGGGGTGCGTAACATCGATGGCTACAACCGCAAGCTGGTCAAAGAGGAGCAGGAGAAGAGCAAAGCGCGACGTCACGCCCTGGAAGACCCCACCGAGGCCCTGCTCAACGAAGAGGAGCTCCCCGAAGTTGAGCTGATCGACGGCGAGGTTCTCGAACATGGGCACCTCCCCTACATCGTAGTGATCGTCGACGAGCTGGCCGACCTGATGATGGTCGCCGGCCGCGACATCGAGGAGGCGATCGCCCGTCTGGCCCAGATGGCCCGGGCCGCCGGTATCCATCTGGTGCTCGCCACCCAGCGGCCGAGCGTCGATGTTATCACCGGTCTGATCAAGGCCAACTTCCCGACTCGCATCTCATTCAAGGTCTTTTCGCGCACCGACTCACGGACCATCCTCGACCAGATGGGGGCTGAAACCCTGCTCGGCAACGGCGACATGCTGTTCCTTCCCCCCGGCACCGGCGCCTTGCAGAGGGTCCATGGCGCCTTTGTCTCGGAAATCGAGGTGCAGCGGGTGGTCGATTTTCTCAAAAAGCAGGGACAGCCGGAATACGACAAGTCGATCCTCGAGGCTCCCCCCGCCGGGGAGAGCGGTGGGACCGACGGTGATAATGACTATGATGAGAAATGGGATGAGGCGTTGGCCATTATCGCCGAAACCCGCCAGGCATCGATTTCCATGCTGCAGCGCCGCCTGCGCCTCGGCTATAACCGCGCCGCCCGCATGATCGAGAAGATGGAGTCCGAGGGGATCGTCGGCCCGTCGGATGGCACCAGCCGACCACGCGAGGTCTATATCGGCAAGATCGGCGGAGACGAGAGTTGAATTAGATTGTAGAGCGAATCGCCGCGGTTGGCAGCAGCAGACGAACGAAAACGTCGGTGCCAACTCTCACGAGAGAATTGACACCGACGTTGATATGGAAGGAAATAGACTGATCAGCGCGACGAGGATCGGCCCCTCGAACGATCAACCTTGAGGGTCTGCTGAGAGGATATCGGTTCGTTGTTGATGATGGTCACCAGATCCTCTCCGACGATCAGCTGGGCCTGGCCATCGACAGGCCACAACGCTCCATTCAACGCAACGGCCACAACCTCGCCATCGACCAGGGGACGGCCATAAAGCGCGTTCAGCGCTGCACTCACCTCCTGAGCACGAAACTTCAGAGTCAGATCGACAAGTCCATCCGGGCCGCCAAGGGTGCAATCATAAGAGTTGATTCGATCGGTCAGCGGAAAGAACGGCTCGGCCACATCTTCATAAGCGGTGTGAATCGGGGCCACTCCGGCCAAAGTCAGGCTGGCCGGGTCGATGGAGGTGACGTCAAAATCGTCGGTGCCGACCACCGCCACCGGCAGCAGGCCATTTGCCGATACGTTCAATGGATTCGGGCAGAATTGCGGTTTGATATCGAGGGCGACGCTGACCGTGGCCGATGCGACTTTCACCTGCGCATCGACAGCGACGTCGTAATAGCCATGCTGATGATTGCGTGAGCCGAACAGGAACGTATAGTTGTAAACGCCAGAGTCGCGGCTGAGTCGGTAGGTCCTGGTGAAACTGCCACCCCAGTTCAGCCCCTTGACATCCAACACCTCCCCTTCAGCGATCACCATGTGGGTATCGCTGTAGCTCCAGGTGGCATCCTGCAGAAATTTGTAGGCGCTGGTGTCCCAGGCCGTCGCCCCTTCGATATAGCCCTCCACGGTCACCTCGAAGGGTTCGCCGGGGGAGGCCTGATCGGGAACGGTGAGCACGGCACAGACCTTCTGGTAGCATTCGGTCGTGGTGGCGGCAAACCCTTGCCCAGTCCATAAAACAGCACAGAGAAGTATAAGAACGTATTTTGTAAGAACAGACATGGTCGCCCTCCGGCATGCTGAGATTCTGGTATAGATTATTTTGTCTGATTGTACCAAAAAGACCTTTGCAGTCAACAATTAGATTGCCAACGCAAATTGATTGCAACGGGTTTGCACGACCACCCCATGCCCAGCCGTTCACTCACTCATCCGGATTAATCGTGGGGCTGGCCACGACAAGGCTTGATTCGACAGAGCAGCGTGCTAACATTCAAATCCGACAACACTCTTAAACGAACAAGGCCAAACCACATGGACATCGACCGGCTGAAACAACTCCTTACCAGCGTGCAGTCCGGGCAACTCGATCTGGATGATGCCGCCGCGCAACTGCGCCAACTCCCCTACGAGGAGACCGGCATCGCCAAGATCGATCATCATCGCGCCTTGCGCCAGGGGGTACCCGAGGTCGTCCTTGGCGAGGGCAAAAGTGCCGACCAGATTGTTACCATCATCCAGCGCATGGCCGACCATGGCGACAACGTGTTGGTGACCAGGGTCGACCCCAAAAAAGGGGAAACGTTGACCAAGGCCAAGCAGGAGGGGAACTACGATCCACTGTCCCGCACCTTCACTTTGCAAATGAACCCCTTTGAAGATATGGGGCGCGGCACCGTCCTGGTGGTCTGTGCCGGCACCTCCGATCTGCCGGTGGCGCATGAGGCGCTGGTCACCGCCCGCATGTTCAACAACCGGGTCGACGAGCTGGTCGATGTCGGCGTGGCCGGCATTCATCGTTTACTGGCCCACTCAACCATGCTGCGGGAAGCCGCGGTAATTATTGTGGTGGCCGGCATGGAAGGGGCGCTCCCCTCGGTGGTCGGCGGACTGGTCGAGGTACCGGTCATCGCGGTGCCGACCTCGGTCGGCTACGGCGCAGCCTTCGGTGGTATCGCCGCCCTGCTCGGCATGCTCAACTCCTGCGCCGGCGGGGTTACGGTGGTCAACATCGACAACGGCTTCGGAGCCGCCTTCGCTGCCACCCGCATCAATCGGATCCGTTGCTGATGAAGACCCTCTACCTCGACACCTTCTCCGGAATTTCAGGGGATATGCTCCTCGGACTGCTGGTCGATCTCGGTGTCAGCCTCGATGCCCTGCTTGACGAACTGAACCGGTTGCCGGTCAGCGGCTACCAGGTCACAGCTACACCGGAGCAACGCCACGGGATCGGCGGCACCCGAGTCAAGGTCAGCTGCAGCGCACCGCAACCGCATCGTCGCTGGACCGATATCGACCGAATGCTCGCCGAATCCGACTTGAAACAAGGGACCCGCGAACTGGCGCGCAGGACATTTCGCCTGCTCGGAGATGCCGAGGCCAGCGTTCAC
>PKTY01000239.1 GCA_002869725.1 Desulfuromonas sp.
TAACCCCTACTGGACCGTTCCAACAAGGCTTGCTGCTCGGGATTTCCTCCCCCGGTTGAAGCGGGATCCGGAGCAAGTTGCACGCCAGGGAATTCGTCTCTACTCTGGCTGGAGCGAAACCGACCGGCAGCTCGACCCTGCCAGCATCGACTGGCAGTCGGTTACGCCTAGCAATTTTCCGTATAAACTGCGCCAGGACCCAGGTCCATACAATGCCCTCGGGCGGCTCAAGTTCGTTTTGCCCAACAGAGTTGCCATCAACCTACACGACACACCTTCACGTCACCTCTTCAACAGCGATGTTCGCACCTTCAGTTCCGGCTGTATTCGTGTCGAACAGCCGCTGGAGCTGGCGGCCTATCTTCTGGCCGGCCAGGACGGTTGGACGCACGCCCGGTTGCAGAATCAGGTCGATAGCGGCCAGCGCAAAGTTATACACCTGCGGGAGAAACAGGATGTGCATGTTGTCTACTGGACGGCCTGGGTCGATCATGAAGGAACGCTTTGTTTCCGGGAAGATATCTATGGCCGTGACCGACAGATGTTGCAGGCCATAAAATCCCGACAAAATAAACAAGCGTCGATTTCCAGCGGAGCGCGGAGTCTTGACGGATAAAACTAAAATGAAGTTCCTTTGCGACGACTTTTGCGTGTCTTGGAAACACCCTGGAAATCAGCATCTCCCCCTTATTTTTCAAATGAATGGTCACGCGCCTTCTGTCTGTCTTGCTTCATTCACGTCGCACAAGGGATTTCTTTTCCAGGCCATCGACGACTCACGGCCTTTGAGGCGAGAGTCGACCTGTCATTAATGGTGATATTTGAGATGTGTTTGAATCGGGATTATTTGTGCTATACTGAAACCGTTACAAGATGAGTATGGGGTCTCGCAAATGCAAAGGAGGAAGACGTTATGCTAGTCTCTGAGCCGCCGGGCCATTTAAGAGAAGTTCCATAGAAGTGAGAAATAGAATATACTGGATTGCTGTGGTCTCGTGATCCATTAAAGGTTCCCCCGACGGGAACCGCTCAGATGGACAGATTGATAGAAAGCGCCCCAGGAAGTTCTGGGGCGCTTTTCAATAGAGTTGATCTTGTCCCCCCTCAATATCCGGTGCAAGGTGTGTTATCTTTTTGATATCAGACCTTTTCTTTTGCCGAAAAAGAACTGTCCAGGTCTCTTTGAATGGTGGCACTCTATACTCTGGGCTAGAACGTGACCTCACAGCTTGCAGACGCAATTCTTGTCGTTCACTGTGCGTTCATTGTATTTGTCGTTGGGGGAGAGGCTTGCATAGTCGTTGGGAAGTTTCGTGGTTGGAGCTGGGTGCATAATTTCAATTTCCGCAT
This sequence comes from Desulfuromonas sp., assembly GCA_002869725.1. Lineage (GTDB taxonomy): Bacteria > Desulfobacterota > Desulfuromonadia > Desulfuromonadales > BM103 > BM103. Next base: position 1,351 of record PKTY01000239.1, read on the forward strand.
CTGGCACCTTCTTGCCATTCTGTTCGTCATAGTGCAAAACTGGGCAAGTCAGATCTGTCCTCTGACTGTTTGGGAAAACGCGCTTCGCAATACAGCAGGAGAACAATCCTACTCGGAGACATTCATTGAACACTGGGTCGGGCGCTTGGTCTACCATGCTGCCCCTGACTGGGTGTTTACAGCGACGTACTCGACATTTGGGGCTTTGGTCATTCTGAGTTGGATCTGGGTCAGACCTCGAAAATGAGGATCTGGCAACCGTGGAGGAGGAAAGGCGAGGGGGCGTGAGGAGGAGATGAGGTTTCAGGTTGACGGAGATATTGGCGAGCTAGGTGTTTCCGTAGCCCATTTTGTTGCGCAGTCCATGTTGTTGAAAATGCGCACTTCTTTTTTGGAGCTCTTGTTTAGGCTTCTGTAGGTGGCATATATTCTCGCCAAGTTGAAAGCAAGCCCCTGGTTTACGATGAGGGCAAGCCTGCAATCGCCTTTAATTAAATCAGTTTTTGCCGCAATTTTTCCGATATTCATCAAGCCTTTGGGTGTGATTTTTATGCTGGTGATTTCTCGAAAGTCAGCAATTTCATTATAGTCAGCATACTCCGGGTTCTCCTGAATCTCTTTTTGGTATGCAATCAGAACGTCAGAGAAGTCTGTATCAATGGCATCACCTTCCCATGTGGTAACAAGCAGTTGAATTTCAGTGTCAATAGAGTGTTTGGCTGGCATTTCGTTTCCCGAGGATAGACGCTCTGAACGAACGCCCCAATGATATTGCTTATTTTGCAACATGCACGCCAAGCAGCTTTTGTTTGGACGTTTGGTAAAAGCCAGAGATGATGCAACAAGTGAATCCTGCTGTGCCCCAAGGACGTCGCTGTAATGCAAAGATTGCATGGGTTGCGCGTCGCATGCGGACGTAACGGGGCACCTGTCTGACAAAGGGGGTGGCGTAGATTAGTCAAAGGTACGGACCTGAGTGGTGGCCACTTCAGTCGATGCTAGGAACTTTTTTGGGGGCACGGCTTTCAGGAAAGGTGCAAAATGTTTTGCGGCGATTGGTTAGCAAGTCTTTTCGAAATTCACTCTGCTGAGGTGCTCCTTTTAATCAGGTAAATGTCGTCATACCAAGCCATTGCGCTCTGGCCGGTGTTGTCAGTGTCGGTCATGATGGCAATAGCTCCCGCCCGGGGAGGTTCTTCGCCGAATGCCCGGCGGTAATCTTCGATGATATTGCGCCTGACCTCGATCCATTGGCCGGCTCGCTGCGGTCCACTCTCGACCGCCAGCATCATGGCGTTACTGGTGAACGCATTGGGGATAATCTCGTCTCGCGGCAACCGGTTGGCCCAGATGTAGTTGAGAGTTCTGGTTTTCGGGAAGAACCAGTGCGGGAAGATCACATAGAGGCGTGCCGCGTAGTCATCACCATTTTTGAACCGCTCGTCTCCTGCGGCGACCACCCCGGCGACTTTCCAGCGCCAGCTAAGCAGCGGGTAGTCGCTAGGGTTGAAGTCGATTTTGTAGACCAGCCCGGAGGCGGTCCCGCGGCTTTCGGCCCGCAACACCTTACCGGACTGCTCGGTGACGACCTTGTAGTCGGTCTCTCCTGCAAAGCTTTTGACCTTCCAGTTCGGCTTGAGCCCGGCCTCGAAATCATCGATCAGCAGGAGCTGTATATCATCGCCGGTCGCAGACGGCTCCGCCAATACCGCCCCGGCTGCGATCAGTAGAATCAGGAACGCTACAACCAGAACTCTCATCCATACCCTCCGTCGGCAAGAGGCTCCCGGGGGCGGCGACTCTCGCCGTCGTTAATCACCCGGATGGCACTTGCGCCTTCCACCGGGCAGCGAGTCTCACAGATTCCGCAGCCGATACAGAGTTTGTCAATCACCTTGGGGAACTTGAGGCGCCGCAACTCCCCATCGACCAGAACATCCCTCTCTTCGAAGACGATCGCCTTCTCTCCGGTCGGACAGTGTTCCTCGCAGACCAGGCATTCGATCCCCTTGGCAAACGGCAGACAGCGGTCTTTGTCGAAGACCGCCAGGCCGATTACCGCCTTCTGTTTGCGCGGCAGGTCGAGGCGTTTGATCGCTCCGGTCGGGCAGACCTGACCGCACAGGGTGCAGTTGTACTCGCAGTAGCCGATGCGGGGGACCACCAGCGGCGTCCACAGGCCGATCGGTCCGGCCTCAAGCAAAGCCGGGTGCAGGGCGCGACCGATGCAGACCTTCATGCACTCAGCACAGCGCACGCAACGTTGCAGGAATTCAGATTCATCGACCGCTCCAGGAGGACGCAGCAGGTAAGGGTTCTGCTCGCGGGTGACCGGGCCGATGCGCACTGCCGGTGCGAGCAGCAGACCCGATCCCATGGCCGTCAGTATCCCTCGGCGCTGCAAATCGACGCCGAGATCGTTGCCGGCGGGGAAGCGCAGGGCAAAGTTGACCCGCTCCTCTGGGCAGAAGCCTGTGCAGTCCATACAGAGCAGGCATTCGCTGCGTCGGTGGCGGCCGTCACTCACCGCTCCGGAACGGCACAACTGGTCACAGCGTTGACAATCGGCACAGAGGGTCTTCGGTGTACGCTGGACCAAGGCATAGCTTGAGCAGAGGCCGAGCAGGGCACCGAGGGGACAGAGGTTTTTGCACCAGAAGCGCTGCTCGACCTTTTCCAGCAGCAGGATGCCGAGGAAGAGCAGCAGGGTGAAGAGGCCGAGGGAGAAGACCGGCTGGTAGAAGGCCATCAGGTGGTCGCGAAACAGTGGATAGGCACTGTTGACCAGAGGTGAGAGCAGGGGGACCTGGTGCTGGTAGAAGAAATCGAACAGGCTGTTGAGGCCGAAATTATAGGCCGGATAAAAGGCCAGGGTCAGGGAGCGCAGGAAGATCGCAAGCGGGTCGAACAGGCCGAGCAACTGCACGCCGCACAGGGTGGCGGTGCCGAGCACGATCAGCAGGTAGTATTTGATTCGCCGCCGATCGGGCGAAAAGGCCCGGTGGCCGCGGCCAGTCAGTTTGCCGCA
>PKTY01000326.1 GCA_002869725.1 Desulfuromonas sp.
AACAGCTGAAAGTGGTGGGACGAGCCGGGGTTGGCACTGAAAATATGGACATCGAGGCCGCCAACCGCAAAGGGGTGATCATTATGCACACCCCGTTCGGTAGCACCACCACCACAGCCGAGCATACCATTGCCATGATCCTCGCCCTGGCGCGGCAAATCCCGGCTGCCAGCCAGTCGACCAAGGGCGGCTACTGGCAGAGTGACCGTTTCGTCGGCATAGAAGTCGCCAATAAGGTGGTCGGCATCATCGGTGCCGGCAAGATCGGCCGGCTGGTGATCGAGCGAGCCCTGGCTCTGAAAATGGTGCCGGTGGTTTATGATCCTTACCTTGCTGCGGAGACCATCCGCCTGCTTGGTGCCGAGCAGGTCGATTTCGATGAGCTGCTGGCCCGCGCCGACTTTATCACCCTGCACACCCCCTACAACAGCGACACCGCGAACCTGCTCAACGCCGAGACCCTGGCTCGCACCAAGCCAGGCTGTCGGATCATCAACTGCGCCACCGGCGGCCTTATCGACGAACAGGCCCTGGCCGACGCCATCGGCAGTGGCCAGATCGCCGGCGCCGCCATCGATGTCTTCAGCAAGGAACCTCCCGAGCCGAGCAATCCGCTTCTGGCCCTCGAACAGGTGATCTGCACTCCTCACCTGCGCACCGCCACCCGTGACGCCCAGGTCAATGTCACCGTGCAGGTCGCCCGCCAGGTCCTTGACTTTCTGCAGCGCGGCATCATCGTTAATGCGGTCAACGTTCCCTCGATCAGCGCTGACCTGCTCGGCACCCTGCGCCCGTACATCGACCTGGCCGAGAGACTTGGGGCGTTTCAGGCCCAACTCCACGCCAAGGGGCTTGAGGAGGCACGCCTCGAGTTTGCCGGCACGGTGGCCAACTTCCCCATCGAACCGCTCTCCATGGCCGCGCTCAAGGGTCTGCTGACGCCGATGGTCGGTCCCGAGGTCAACTACATTAACGCTCCCTATCTGGCCCGCGAGCGGCGCATCCGGGTTATCGAGACCCGCAGCCAGAGTAGCGGCGGATTTTCCAGTCTGATCAGCTTGACCACCGTGGACAGCGCTGGCGAACATACAGTCTGCGGCGCCCTGTTTGGCCGCAACGATTACCGAATTGTGAGCGTCGATGGCTTCAACGTCGAAGCGACTCCCCAGGGGCACTTGCTGGTGCTGGTCAACGAAGATCGCCCCGGGATTATCGGCTTTCTCGGCCAGGTCCTCGGCGAGGCCGACATCAACATCGCCGGCATGAACCTGTCTCGCCAGGCCATTAACGGGCTGGCCGTCTCCCTGATCAATGTCGACAGTCCGGTTCCTGAACCGGTCCTGGAGCGGTTGCGTAACCACGCGCACATCCGTTCCGCCCGGCAGATCGTTTTCTAGAAGGGGGTCGTTTTGTTATCGAAACCGTCAGTCAACCGCATCGACACCCGTCTGCCAACCGGCGTCAAGGATTTTCTCCCTCTCAAGGCTGCCCGTCTCGAATTTCTGCAGAACCGTCTCAGTGAAGTTTTCCGGCGATGGGGATTTCGGCCGGTTGCTCCAGCGGTCCTCGAGGATCTGGCGGTTCTCGAACTCGGTCTCGGAGCCGACCTGCGCGAGAAGACTTTTCGCTTTGACGACCGCCAGTCCGGACGTCTGGTCGCCTTTCCGCCGGACATGACGCCGCAGGTGGCCCGTATCGCGGCAACACGCATGCACGACATGCCGCTCCCGTTCCGGCTCTGTTATCGGGGACGGGTGCTGCGCCACGCCGAACAGCGCCTCGGCAAGGAACGTCAGATCCATCAGGCTGGCGTCGAATTGATCGGCCTGGAGAGTGCCGAAGCCGATGCTGAAATGATCGCTATGAGCGTCGAATGTCTGCAGGCTGTCGGCGCCGGCGAGTTCACCATCGATATCGGTCAGATCGACTTTCTACGCGGCATTCTGACCAACCTCCCCCTCAACGATCAGCAGTCGGTCAACGTGCGCACCCTGATCGCCAGCAAAGACAGCTCTGGGCTGCAACGCCTGCTGGAAACTCTTCCCCTCAATGACGGACAACGCGAAGAGCTGCTGGCCCTGCCACGGCTGTTCGGCGGCCAGGAAGTTCTCGAACGGGCAGCCCAGACGGTTCGCAATCCGACCGCCCAGCGGGCTCTCGACAACCTGCACCAGGTCCTCGATGTGCTCAAAGCCTATAACGTCGAGCGCTATGTCACCATCGACCTTGGAGAACTGCGTGGTTTTGACTACCATACCGGTCTCATCTTTCAGGGTTTTCTAACCGGCTTCGGACGGGCGGTCTGTGCCGGGGGGCGCTACGACAACCTGTTGTCTCGCTACGGTTTCCCGGCACCGGCCACCGGTTTTTCCTTCGATCTCTACCAGCTACTGCTGGCTCTCGGCAATACCCTTGACAGTTGCGGCGACCAAACCACCGATATCCTGCTGTTTGCCGCCGGCAGCGAAAAGGCCCCGGCCCAGAAGCTGGCTGCGACACTACGCACTCAAGGTTACAGCGTGGCCCGTGATATCATTTGCCGCGACCATCAGGACAGCCTCGACTATGCTCGGCGTATGCAGTTCCGCTATCTGCTAATTTTTGATAGCGACGATCCCCAACTGACCCTGGTGCGCACCAGCGACGGCACCCAATCCCGCATCACATCCGAAATGATCGAAGCCGGAGATTTGCGGCTTTAAACAAGACATCTGGAGAATACACTCATGGCAAACGTGGTTATCATCGGCGCCCAATGGGGCGATGAAGGAAAAGGGAAGGTTGTCGACATCTACACCGAACATGCCCAGCAGGTGGTGCGTTACCAGGGAGGGAACAACGCTGGGCACACCCTGGTGGTCGGCGACCAGAAGACCATCCTGCACCTGATCCCCTCCGGGATTCTCCATCCCGGCAAGCGCTGCATTATCGGCAACGGCGTGGTCCTCGATCCAAAAATCTTTCTCGGGGAAATTGACAACCTGCAGAAGAAGGGCTACCTCCAGGACGACAGCCAACTGGTCCTCGACGGCAACCTGCACGTCATCATGCCCTGGCACCGGGAGATCGACCTGGCCCGCGAGCAGCAGTCCGATCGCAAGATCGGCACCACCGGGCGCGGCATCGGCCCGGCCTACGAGGACAAGATCGGCCGACGCGGCATCCGCCTGTACGATCTGGTCAAACCAGAGCGGTTCCGGCGCAAGTTAAGCCAGGTTCTGCCTGAGAAAAATTTTCTTCTCGAAAAGTTTTTCGGTAAGCCGACCCTCGACGAGCAGGCGATTTTTGACGAATACTCCGCTTACGCCCAACGCATCGAAAAGTACCTCGGCTGTGCCTCAACCTTGCTCAGCAAAGCGATCGAGGGGGGTGAAAACATCCTGTTCGAAGGGGCACAGGGAACCCTGCTCGACATCGACCACGGCACCTACCCATATGTCACCTCGTCTTCGACCTGCATCGGCGGCGTCTGCACCGGCACCGGGGTCGCCCCGCGCCATCTCGACGGGGTGGTCGGCATCGCCAAGGCCTACTGCACCCGGGTTGGCGAAGGTCCTTTTCCCACCGAACTGCACGACGAGATGGGGGAAGCGCTACGCCAGGCCGGCCAGGAGTTCGGCTCCACAACCGGCCGACCACGTCGCTGTGGCTGGTTCGACGCCGTTGCCGTACGTGAAGCGGTGCGACTGAATGGCTTGACCGGGCTGGCCATCACCAAGCTCGACGTCCTCAACGACCTGGAGTCGATCAAGATCTGTACCGGCTATGCCTATCAGGAGAACCTGCTGGAGGAATTTCCTCGCGATGCTGAGATCCTGCAGGCATGTCAGCCAGTCTACGAAGAGCTTGAGGGATGGCAAAGCGACATCTCCAAAGCCGGCTCCATGGCTGATCTGCCACAGGCAGCCAAGGACTATCTGGCCAAACTGGAGAAGGTCACTGGCTGCCCGGTGGTTCTGGTCTCGGTTGGCCCTCGCCGTGATCAGACCATTCAGATCAGCAACCCGTTTCTGAGCTGACTTTTGCGACAGACCCGGTTCAAATCCGCTCATTTTTTACGAAATAAAGGGTTGACAGCTTCAGAATGCTGGGCTATAAAATTCCCTTTCACGAGCCGCTAGCTCAGTTGGTAGAGCATCTGACTTTTAATCAGATGGTCGAAGGTTCGAATCCTTCGCGGCTCACCATTTTCATATGGCGTACGTGCAGGACCATTTCCTGCTAGGTACTTGAAGGTTTAAGTCCCTATCGTCTAGCCTGGCCCAGGACACCGGCCTTTCACGCCGGCGACGGGGGTTCGAATCCCCCTGGGGACGCCAATTGAATCAGCCCCGC
>PKTY01000301.1 GCA_002869725.1 Desulfuromonas sp.
AGTTCTGCAGAGGCCTGTCGCGACATCGATGGCGCCTGCTGGTCGATCGTGCCACGCAACATCAAGTTTATTATGCTCGGCTTCTTCCCGGAAGGCCAGGAGTGGCGTCCAATTCTGGCCATGATCCTGCTGCTCGGCCTGGTGATCTACTCTAAGGATCGTAAACGTTGGAGAAAATCGTTGTTCTGGCTCTGGACCGCCGGGCTGCTGATCATGGGGACACTGATGTACGGAGGGGTCTTCGGCATGCCGGTGGTGGAGACCGCACAGTGGAGTGGCCTGCCGCTGACCATGCTCCTTTCCCTGTTCGGCATGGTCGGAGCCTACCCCCTGGGAGTGATGCTGGCTCTGGGTCGGCGCTCTAAAATGCCGGCGATCCGGACCCTGTGCGTGGTCTATATCGAGATGATCCGCGGTGTACCGTTGATCAGCCTGCTGTTCATGTCCTCGATCATGTTTCCACTGTTTTTGCCGGATGGCATGACCATCGACAAGGTGCTGAGGGCCCAGGTGGCGATTATCCTGTTCACAGCCGCTTACATCGCCGAGGTGGTTCGTGGCGGGCTGCAGGCAATGCCGCGCGGCCAATATGAGGCGGCCGACTCCCTGGGGCTTAACTACCGGCAGACCATGCGCCTGATCATTCTTCCTCAGGCCCTTAAGATTGTGATCCCGCCATCTGTCGGTATCCTGCTGTCGGCCTTCAAGGATACCTCCCTGGTGGTGATTATCGCCCTTTACGATGTGCTGAAGACCACCAAGGTGACTCTGCAGAATCCGCAATGGACCGGTTACTCCACCGAGGCCTATATTTTCTTGGCGGTTCTCTATTTCATATTCTGCTACGCCATGTCGAGTTACAGCCGCCGCCTCGAACGGGAACTGCATACCGGGCGTTAAGCCATTAAAACCTACTGAAGCGAGACAGCCCTATGACTGAAATTCAGGCAAACAGGAGTTCCGACCCGATCATCCAGATTATCGGTATGCATAAGTGGTATGGCGACTTCCACGTCCTCAGTGATATCAACCTTGAGGTTCAGCGGGGCGAACGGATCGTGATCTGCGGCCCTTCCGGTTCCGGCAAGTCGACTATGATCCGCTGTATCAATCGACTTGAGGAGCACCAGAAAGGGAAGATCATCGTCAACGGCACCGAGTTGACCAACGACATCAAAAACATTGAGACCGTACGCGCCGAAGTCGGCATGGTCTTCCAGCATTTCAACCTGTTTCCACACCTGACCATACTCGAGAACCTGACCCTCGGACCGATCTGGGTTCGCAAAACTCCGAAAAAGGAAGCCGAAGAGGCGGCGATGAAGTACCTGGAAAAAGTTCATATCGCCGAGCAGGCAAAAAAGTTCCCCGGCCAACTCTCCGGAGGCCAACAACAGCGGGTAGCCATCGCCCGCAGCCTCTGCATGAACCCGGAGGTCATGCTGTTCGATGAGCCGACTTCGGCCCTCGATCCCGAGATGATCAAGGAAGTTCTTGATGTCATGATCGACCTGGCCGAGGAGGGGATGACGATGCTGGTGGTCACCCACGAAATGGGTTTTGCCAAGAGCGTAGCCGACCGGGTGATGTTCATGGATTACGGCCAGGTGGTGGAGCAGAACTCTCCCCACCAATTTTTCGACAATCCGCAACACGAGCGAACCAAACTGTTCCTCAGTCAGATTCTCTAGCTGTTGAGATCTTTTCAGAACTCTTCGAAACGATTCAGTTCGACATTTTTGCGCGTAATCTTGGGGTCGAAGATGCGGCCGTTCATGGCAATGTAGACGCCGGGAGGGAGTGTTTGCACTGCGGTCATTGCGCAGGCGACATTAAACAGTGCATCGGTGGCGCGGAAACGGGCCGGCTGCATGGCACCAGTCAGAACCACGGTTTTGTCCGCGATTCCGGTCAGGCTTATGGCCGTGACGACCATGGTGTCGGTGCCGTGGGTGATGACAACCTGGCTGGCAGCTGATTCTACAACAGTCTGCCGGATCAGAGACCTGTCCTGTTCGGTCAGTTCCAGACTGTCCTTGCGCAGCAAGGGGGTCACCCGATAGTCGAGGTCGAGGTTGGCTTCGCGCAGCAGTTCGGCAATCTGCGGCTCACCGATTTCGTAGCGGCTTTTGGCGTCAAAGTAAATCTTATCGATGGTGCCGCCGGTCGTGAAGATCTCAATCGCCATGTTCGCGATTTCCTTCCCTGATCACCAAACTGATTACCGATAACGCCGCTATGGTCTTCCCACTGGCCTCAGATAGTGCCGCCCAAACCGATTCAACCCAATTCCTTTCGACAATTTTCTCAAGGTCGTGATCCCGATGAATCTGGTTTTCATGATGCTTTCCGTCACGATGATTCCGCTGACCTAGTCATTTTGAATCAGCAACAGTTTAAGTTATGTATTTCTGCGTTGGGTCCTCTCCCCGAGTACAGCCATAACAGCATCACTGGCCTCAGTCTACTTACGCAGAAGCAAATAAAGCCACCGCTTTAGAATCGAAAAGCGGCGGCTTTATTTGTTAGTCAGACCAATAAAACTTAGGGATCCGTTTGATAATAAACGATGAGAGATTCTTTGTAGGGAGGTCCATTGGTACCAAACCCTGGGTCAACTGTTGCAGGTGGAGTAACCGTAAAATCAAGAATGCACGATTTTATTGCCTCAGCAGCATCGTGAACAGAACTATCAAACAACACAAGCGAGAAGGTATCATATGAACCTAAACGGTCAGTCAAAGTGTATTCAGTGTCACCCAATATGGCTAAACCTTCACATTCTTTTTCGTCTGCGGTCTCAGCAGTAACTTTGACGGCTGTCCCCTGAACAAGTGGGCTATCGTTGACGTCGCCAGCATCAAATCTGAGAGAAAGAGATTCGCCATGTGTCAGGGTGACACTTGAAATATTCCCCACCCAGATGTCTTGCACACTATCAAAGTAGCGAACGGTAATATCACCAACGTAACTCGACATAATCACGCGGGAGCTCCCCCAAATCACTGTATTCATATCACAGACTTTGTTGGGGCCATCGTAGCTGCCAAAGGTATTTCCAGGAAGGTCGACGTCAATGTAGAGTTCGCCAATATCATGAACGTTGTTTAAGTTCTCGTCCAAAAACGGTTCGCCCTGATCACCGGTACAGATATCGACTCTAGAGTCATATATGCCGTTTGCATTGAGATCGTCAAATGATTCCTCGCCGGAGGTGTAGCCAACGATATTGCACAAGGGGCGGATAGGGTTACCTGTACGGAATTCTGTCGAGGCTTTGCCATCAATGGTCGTGGTTGTGAATGAGTCCAGTGCGTCGACTCCGACTGCATTGGTCCCAATACGCCCACAGTCGGAAATGAAATTGATCGGCGTTCCATCCTTGATGATGTTTCCGTAGCGATCTGCCAACGCCAAGTAGAAGTTGTTGAGCAGGCCATCGGTGAGAAAACCTGCCTGGTTGAAATATTTTTGTGACATGCTCAGGTGCCTGTTATCTGGCTTGCCACTGACCACAGCAACAATTCCTTGAGAAGTCACTTTGACGCCTTGAGGGGAGGTGTAGGTTGCCTGAACACGCAAAGGGCCGGCAACATAACCTGACTGGATCCTGGCCGCTACCTCACCATTCAATGTCGAAGCGGTTTCCTCGACAAGTTCAGCACCACCATTGATCTCTGGCTCAAGGCTAAAGGCAATGGTTGTACCATTTGGCACCGGATTACCTGAGGAGTCCTGAACACGAAAGGTAAGCTCGGCCAGTTCGTTCTGGCCACTGCCTCTGATCGCGATGAAGTCATCTGGCTCGACACTGAGAAAAGAAATGACCGCAGCCTGGCCGTCTGAAACCGGGATGGTGGTTACCCCTGAGGCATTAAGCCCTGTGGTCGGATCAAAGTCAGTTTCAGCTGAGACCTGAACCTGGCCATTTCGTTGCCCAGCAGTAAAGGTCGCCGTGGCAAACCCGTTTCGAGTCTTTGCGGTCTCGTCAATGGAGGCGCTTACCCCGTCCAGAAAGAAATAGACCGTGATGCCGTCGTAGACCGGATTGTTGCTGCTGTCTGTGACATAGGCGGTGACAGTGGTCTGCTCCTCGGGCGGAAGCGATGAGTTCGGGGGAATGTCTGTTGTAACGATGATATTGGAAGGGGGGCCTGAAAAATCCAGGAGGATATCTTCACTTACGCTCGTATCGACTACTGCCGTAACCGTTGTTGAACCCGACCCTTCCGGAGTCACAGTGGCTGAAACCATCCCGGCAATCGTACTCGCCTGGATGGGTGAGATGTCGCCAGTGGTTGACGA
>PKTY01000243.1 GCA_002869725.1 Desulfuromonas sp.
GACGCTGGGGGACTGTGGGGGTCAGCGAGAACATTATCGATGCTTCTTACCAGGCTCTTGTCGATGCGCTTCAGTACAAACTGATGCGCGACCATGAGTGATTCTGCATTCCATAGAAAACCACCGGTTCTGCTCGGCAGTCTAATCTTCACGTCCCTGCTACTGCTCATTGGTCGCGGAGCCTTCTTTAAAGAAGGCTCCGCGCTTTCATTTGCGGTCGACACCGCGGTTGTGCATGTCGAGTTGGGTGCGGGTTTTCAAATGAAAGGGAATCGTCAATTTTCTAACGCTGTAGATTGGAATGACGTCATTTCGATGACGCATGGTGTGTCGCCCGGAGCATGGCTGTTGTCTGAAGGATGCCCTGCGACCATAGAGAGTGGCCTTTATCTCGAAGTTGTTGAAGATGCAGAAAAAACAGCGCAGATTCGCTGTCGTTGGATGCCGGCGGAGCACAGGATTGTCCTGCGGATCCCTCTTCATCCTGACCGGATGTCCAAGGATGACTGGATTGCCTTGCCGGGAATCGGTCAGGTGTTGGCGGAACGTATCGAGCTTGACCGTCAAAGTAATGGCGAATTTGGTGACCTGAGCGCCTTGCAGAGAGTCAGCGGGATCGGTCCGAAGCGAATCGCAGCGTGGAAGGATTTTTTCGAGTTAAGTAACTAGCTGAAATTTAGGGTTTATTTATTCTGAATGAACTTGCCCTAGAGAAACGGTGGGTCATGGCACGACTCCTGTAATAGCTAAGGGACATACGTAGACATTTTGTCTTGAAGACTATGAAGGAGGTCGATCATGAAGTGCCCGAAATGCAAAGGCCGGATGTATGCTGAGAAGTATTACGATTTCGTGCGTGCTTTCGACGCATGGAAGTGCTGTACCTGCGGTGAAGTCGTTGACCCGACAATATTGAACAACCGGGCGCGCAATCACAATCTCATTATCGGCTGATCCACTTTTCTACTGAACGACGTTTTGATTATTCTGCGGCCGGAGCTTATTCGCTCCGGCCGCAGTCGATTCTACCAAAAGAGAGCGGGGCGACAGGTCGTTGGACCTGTCGCCCCGCTTCGTTGATTCGGGTGAGTTTACTTCCAGATCAGCCATTAACCAGAGCGGCTTTTTGCTCATCTTTCTTGTTACGCTGGATCTGGCTGAAAAGGACGACCGCAACCAGACCCAGTCCCACGACATCCGTGATGATGGTTGGCCAGTAGAGGAAGATGGTTGCCGCCGCCAGGATCACCCATTCCATCAAGTTTGTGCGCCTGAACCAGTAGAACATGGTCAGGGAAGAGAAGGCGATGGTGCCAAGGAATGCCGAGAGAAAGGACGAAGCGATTTTGGCGGGAGTTGCCATAATCGAGCCTTCGATAATGACCTCCCCCGGGTCGACCAGCCCGCCGCTGAATGCTTTGACGGAGCTGATCTCTGCTTCTCTCTTGGCTTTAATGTCACGAATTTCATCACCAACCATGATTCTTGCGAGCAGGTCTCCCTGCTGAACCGTCTGCCCCTCTTTGACGTCGATGGAGATGACCGTCGCGAACGGCATGTCGTCAAAGGTCGGGGCTTTGATCAGCACGGGTTTGGCCTGGAACAAGATTGAAGGGGTAAAGGCGAACAGAATCGGCATTACGTAGAGCAGCTTGGCGAACTTGAAGCTGGTCCAGCCGGTCTTCCAGGGGTCGGAGCCGGCAATTGCCGCTCCGGCGTAGGCTGCAACACAGACCGGTGGCGTGATGTTAGAGTCCTGGCTGAACCAGTAGACGATCATGTGGGCGCAGAGCACCGGAACACCCATCTCAATCAGAGGGGGGACAGCAAGGACGGCCGTGATCAGGTAAGCTGCTGTGACCGGAACCCCCATGCCGAGGACCAGTGAGGCGAGCGCGACCAGGAAGATTGCTGCCAGCAGGTTGCCGCTGGCTAGGGAAATAATGATGTCCGAAAATTTCAGGCCGATGCCGGTCAGGGAGATGGTGCCGACGATGATGCCGATCACGCCGAGGGTTGCACCGATAATCAGGGTATTCTTGGCCCCGTTCTGGATTGCTTCCCAAATGCCTTTCAGATCCATCTCTATATTTTTGCGCATTGAACTGACCACGAGGCACCACAAGGTAGCCAGAGCGGTGATTAAAAACTGTAGTTTGAAGCCGAAGATTTCGCGAATCGGCAGATTGATGAAATCGAGAGCGATGATAAGGACAAATAAAATGCTCACTGGAACGAATACCAAGCTCTCCTTGGTGGTGTTCTTCGTTTCGCGACGCACCCAGCTGACGACGATGCAGGACAGCGCTGACCAGAAGGCTGCCATACCCGGTGACTTGCCAATAACCATCAGAACAGTGATGATGATAAGCGGCAAAGAGTAGTACCACTCTTTTTTGAGGACTTCCTTCCAGTGTGGCATGTCCTCATCTACGACCCCTTTGAGGCCCTGCTTCTTGGCTTCGAAGTGGATCATGCAGAAGACCGAGAAGAAGTAAAGCAGGGCGGGGAAAATTGCAATCATCATGATGTAGGCGTAGGAGGTTTCGGTCAACTCCGCCATCAGGAAGCCGCCGGCGCCCATGATCGGTGGCAGGAACATGCCGCCAATGGAAGCCGCAGGTTCGATGGCTCCGGCAACATGGGGCTTGAAGCCGGCCCGCTTCATCAGCGGGATGGTGAAGGCGCCGGTGGAGACAGTGTTGGCGATGGCACTCCCTGAGACTGAGCCGAACAGGGCGGAGGCGATGACAGCGACCTTGGCCGGCCCGCCCGTGGAACGCCCGGCAATAGCAAGTGGCAGGTCGATAAAAAACTTGCCGGCGCCTGATCTGTGCAGGAAAGCGCCGAAGAAAATGAACAGGATGACGTAGGTCGCCAATACGTTGGCCATGACCCCGAACACGCCGTTGGTCGTCAGGTAGAGGGCGGTACAGAGGCGCTCGATTCCAAAGCCGCGATGCGCAATAACTTCCGGGAAGTGGGGGCCGAGGTAGCCGTACAGGAACAGGCCAAGTCCGATGAAGGTCATTGACCAGCCGAGTACTCGGCGGCAGACTTCCAGGGACAGAATGATGCCGACGATGCTGACCATGGCATCGAGGTTGGTCTCGGCCCCGGCCCGGTAGTTGAGAACTTCAAACTCGTGAATCCAGTAGTAGACCGTCAGTGCCGAAGTCAAGGCATAGAGCACGTCAGAAAGTGTTGGATTTTTCGGCCATTTCTGCATCATCCAACGGTCAGCGACTGACAGCAGGGTTCCAACGACCAGGGCTCCGGTCAGTATTGGCAGAATTGTCGAGGTCGCCCCGTTTGACAGTTGGGTATGAAACGCATCGACATTTTCATGAAAGAGCAGTCCGACAAAAGCACAGGAGATGATTCCCCCGAGGATCACCGAGAGGGGAATTCGCATATAGGTCTTGCCGGCCGGGTAGAGCAGAAAGACCAGAACGTAAGTGACGAACACATAGACGCCGCGATGGTACTGAGTTGCCACTGCGGCAAGGCCGGCTGTGTAGAAATAGAAAAGGACCATGGCGGCACCAAGCCCTGCTACCAGCCACTTGAAAATACCGGTGGGCGAGCGGTAGGTCTTGGAATCCTTCTCCAATAATTTTTTCAGCTTCTCTTTTTCCTCGGGAGAGATGTGCTCGATTTCTTCCTGAAGCTCTTCTGACATGCCTGGGTACCTGCCTGGGTCAAGTTGGGGGACTGAAATGATTTACAGGCCTGAAATGAGTAAGAAGTGGGGCCCGAAGGCCCCACTGGAGTGAAATCCTCTGGCAGATTTAGTGGCCCATCTGTGCGCCAGTTATGGTCAGACCTTTTTCTTTCCAGAACGTCTGGGCTCCGGCGTGGACAGGGGTTACGATACCGGTCAGTGCCCCTTCGATCGACATCGATTTGGCGGTACTCTTGACCTTCACCATGTAGGACAATCCTTCGGGAGTGTAGATGTTGGCCAGAGCATCGTAGACGTTGTCGGCATTGACATGGCTGCCGGCCACCCACAATGCGCTGTCCTGGAAGGTCTTGACTTCATGATCGACCCCACTGTAGGTGCCTGCGGGGATGGAGACCGGTGCATAGAAGGGGTATTGCTCAAAGGCTCCGCCTTTTTGACCGGCTTCGTAAGTATCGAGAATCTTGATTTTGTTGCTGGCAGCTGCCTGTATTACCGAACTGTTCGGAAATCCTGCGAAAACCCACATGGCGTCAATCAGACCATCGCCAATCGCTGCCGCAGCCTTGCTGTAGCCGATGAATTCAACTTCCATTTTGTCCCACAGACCA
>PKTY01000367.1 GCA_002869725.1 Desulfuromonas sp.
AGTGAAAGTTAGGACTGCTTGGAAGTGAAACATAGGACCCATCCGCAGGAAGTAAAAGTTGGGACCAGGAAATACAAAGGGCTCCAAATTTGCCCTGCAAGCCATTTTCTCGGAATAGCCTAGGGTTGAGTATAGACTTGAGTTGCTACTTTACCCTGCATTCAGAAGAATCGGTCGGCTGCTGCATCATGGTACAATATCAAGGCGAAAAGATTTTCGCCGTCAAACAGCTGCGCACTGACAAAATCCTAATGGAACGACTTGAATTGATTGGTCTTGTTCAGTATTGTTTTCTTGTCTGTCAGTTGGGGTGTCACTAGAAAATTCACCCCTACCCCACAAGGGATCAACATTTCCACTGCCGCCTGCCTACAGATTATGTTAAGGAGGAAATATGAGCGCTGAAAAAAATCTTAAAATTCTTGTGGCTGAAGATGATAACTTCACTAGAGATGTTATCGAAGAGATACTTATATCGAACAACTACGATGTTGTAACCTCTGCTGACGGATTATTTGCATTACAGAAAATAAATGATGGAAATAATTTTGACCTGATCGTTTCTGATATGGACATGCCGAATATGAATGGTCTAGAGCTCATTAATAATATAAGAAAAGATGGGATAGATATTCCTGTTGTCATTTTAACTGGAAACCAGGAAGTCAAAATTGCAATAGAAGCGTTAAAAAATGGTGCAAATGACTATATCATTAAGGATGAAAATATCAGTGACACACTCATAATGTCGATTGAGCAGGTCATTGAAACTTATCTTCTAAAATTGGAAAACATTAGGCTTGTTGAGGAACTTGCACGTAAGAACCAGGAGCTTGAGCGACTTTCCTATCTAGATGGCTTGACCGGCATACCAAATCGTCGATATTTCGACCAGACAATACGGCAGGAATGGAACAGGGCTCTGCGAGAGGAAAGTTCTTTAGCACTTGTACTGATCGATATCGATTTCTTTAAAGTTTACAATGACGTTTATGGACACCAGTCAGGCGATCAATGCCTTCAAAGAGTTGCTCAGTGTTTGAGCCAAACTCTTCACAGGTCTAGCGACTTCGTTGCTCGATATGGTGGTGAAGAATTTGTCGCTGTCTTACCGAAGACTTCGATTGCCGAGGCAGAGACACTTGCAAACAAAATGAGATACAACCTGGCGGAGCAGGAGTTAGAGCATAAAGGGTCAAATGTTGCGAAGCACGTCACCATAAGCGTGGGAGTCTCCTGCTTCACCCCACCTGAATCCAGTACCATTGACCAATTGATAAGCGATGCAGATGAAGCTCTTTACAGTGCAAAAAGAAATGGACGCAACCAAGTCTGTTGCTGTGCACCCTCCCCTACCTTATGAGTTTCAACCAAAATCTCTTATGGATTGAATACAACTACATACAGACCCTTCGGATTTCATGAATATCGGTCAGACCCGAGCAGATCTTTTGGATACCGTCCTGTTTCAAGGTCAGCATCCCTTCACTTACAGCGAGTTCGCGGATATCGCTGGTTTTGGGGCGGTATTTGATAAGATCCTTCATTGCATCTGTACACTCAAGGACTTCGTGTATGCCAATCCGGCCGCTGAATCCCGTATTGAGGCAGAGTTCGCAACCGACAGGCCTGCCGATCCGCACTGATTCTTTGTCGATTCCCGATTTACAAAACACCTCCGCTCCGCCGTATTCAACGATCAGTTCATCAAGATCCTTTTGAGAAGGAGACTCTATCACCTTGCAGTTTTCACACAGTTTGCGAGCCAGGCGTTGTGCCGAAATACATAGAAGCGAATCCGAAAAGCTGAAAGGGTCGAGCCCGAGGTCGAGCAGACGGGTGATCGTTTCTGGGGCCGAGTTGGTGTGCAGGGTCGACATGACAAGGTGCCCCGTCAAAGAAGCTTCTACGGAGATTGAGGCAGTCTCCTTGTCGCGCATCTCACCGACCATCATGATGTCAGGGTCGAGTCGTAGAAAGGAGCGGAGGGCGGAGGCGAACGTAAACCCGATCTTGGGGTTAACTTGCACCTGCCGCAATCCCGCCTGAGTAATCTCCACAGGATCTTCGGCCGTCCATATTTTGACCTGAGGGTTATTGATTGTTGCGATGCCAGCGTGCAGAGTTGTCGTTTTACCGGAACCGGTTGGGCCGACGACTAGCACCATGCCATAAGGCTTTTTAAGGGATGCCTGCAAAACTTCCTTGTTACGCGGTGTGAAATTGAGTTTATCAAACTCAATGACCTTCCCGGTGTGAAGAAGTCGAATGACGACATCCTCAAGCCCTCCGGCAGTCGGCATGGTGGCGATACGTAGTTCAACGTCAATTGGACCGTATTTTTTGAAATTGATTTTGCCATCC
This sequence comes from Desulfuromonas sp., assembly GCA_002869725.1. Taxonomy (GTDB): domain Bacteria; phylum Desulfobacterota; class Desulfuromonadia; order Desulfuromonadales; family BM103; genus BM103. The sequence continues at coordinate 2,365 of PKTY01000367.1, forward strand.
TGGGGTCTACGGCGTTCCGATATGTCGAGATCGGCCATGATCTTGATTCTCGAGACCAGTGCGTGTCTGTACTTGTAATGAATCCTTTGGTAGACCTCGCAGCGGCCGTCGATCCTCATGCGCACTACGACATCCTGTTTTCCGGGATAAGGCTCGATATGGATATCTGAAGCCTTGCTCAGATACGCATCATGAATAAGCTGGTTCACGATCTTGACCAGTACGCTGTCTTTCTCGGTGACCTGGGTGTCCGCAAAATCGTCTTCTTCATTCTCTTGCTCATCCTGATCAAGCTGGGTTTCAAGCATCGTGTTGGCACCGTCAAATGCTTTTCCACTAAGAGCCTTGCCGGGGGAGTAAAGATTCTCCTGCAACTCCTCGATACTTTCCGGTGTTGCGATGCCTGTCTTCACTTTTAACTTTAGGGTGCTTTCGAGTTGATCAATATCGACTTTCTTTAGAGGCTTGGCTGCAGCAATTGTCAGTTCAGTATCACTGAGGCCAACCGGAACAATCTTGTTCCGTTTTGCAAATTGAGGCTTGACCGAATTGATCAACGCCGGGCGGAAAGGAATCGTCATCTCGGACAGATCGAAATAAGGGAGGTCGAAATGAATGGACACAGCCTTGGCAGCGGTCTCCTTGCTGATAAATTCGAGGTTCAAGAGAACCTGCATGAGCGGCCGTTTCTCTTCATTGCTCATACTGATGGCTAGCTCAAGATCGTCCTGCTCGATCATCTTGTGCTTGAGCAGGATATCGACAAGCTTCTGTCGTTTGTTGTGGGTATCAAGAAGGTATTGGAGATCCTTCTCCCCAACATACTTCAATTGGACCAGAAAACGTCCCAACGCCTGATATGGCGAACGGCTCTGGATTTCCAATGCTTCTTCAATCCGATCAGGGCTAACGAGCTTATTCTCTACCAGAATTTCGCCAATTTTTTTTGTGGCATTCATATAGTTTCCCTCGGCAATAATTGTTAAGTCAGATATTAGAGGTTGATGCGTTAGCAATTAATGCAAGCCCATCCTGAAGGTTTTCACAAATCGGGATACGCATATTGGCCTGTGAAACCTGGAAAAGCCGCAACAGAGAATTATTGAGGCCGACACAAACAAAAGCTTCGCCTCGCGATGATTTTAAGCGGTGAGTCTCAATGCAGAGCGAAAGCCCCGAACTGTCCATGAACTCAACACCGCTCAAGTCGAAAAGCATCGGCAAACGACTTTCCTCCAACACTTCATTGATGGCACATCGCAAGGGCACTTCGGTACTGCAAACCATGCGACCCGTAGCGCTCACAATAACCACTCCATTTTCTTCGCCAACTGAAATTTTCATAACGCTATCCGTTATTGATAATACGGCTTATCACAAGGTTCAGTGCTTCCGATTGGTTTGCTGCAACAGGCACTTTCTGATCTGCACGGGTCACTTTGAAGAGTTTTGCGACGCTGCCACTCAATCCCGCACAGACCAATATTCCGCCATTGCTACAAATCTCCCGGTTGGTCGCCATGCAGGCGCCGAGCCCTGAACTGTCCATGAAATCCACCGCCACAAGATCAAATATAAACTTGTTGAATTTTTTAGCCATCAGAGCCTTGACCTGCGACTTCAAATCTTCCACCACATTGGCAACCAAGCTGCCGGCAAGCTTCAGAATGACGATATCGTTGTCGACGTGAACCTTGATCTCCATATAAACATCTCCTTTTAAGGGTGAGGTATGTTCTTCCAAATGGTCAGTATATTCTTGCCATCTCTATAGACGTGTTCGAGCTGATCACTAAGCTCCTGGATCAGGGCCAGACCGTATCCCCCCTCGGGGAGCCACTCATCCGTGTCGGCGTCGGGGAACTCGGCCGGCTTG
>PKTY01000242.1 GCA_002869725.1 Desulfuromonas sp.
CCCTTGGTTATTGTCATCGACGGCAATAAAATACTGGGAGAGAGCTGTCTCTCCGCTTGAGTCGATGGGGCTGGTGAAATTGACAGGAGCCGGATCAGTGCCGGGATCGACAGGGCAGGTCAGATCCGTATCGTTGCAATCCTGATCGATGCCATCACCGCAGGTCTCAACCCCGACCGGACTGATTGCAGGATCGGTATCGTCACAATCGCCTTGGCTAACAGTGTAACCGTCTCCATCGGAATCCTGAGTCGGACCAGGATCGACCGGTGCGCCGCCGACGGAATATTCATAGGCACCCAGTTCCGCGGCCGCACCTTCCTGCAGGCGCACAAACTCTTGAGCAACCGGATGATATTCTCGGTTAACCGGGTGGTTGGCATAAGCGGAGGGAAGAGAGCCAGCTTGATCTCTGACCGCGGACTGAGAACTCACAGAGAAATCCCCATTGGACGGATCGATAAGCCCTGGCGAGGACCCTTCCAATGGCGGGGGGGTCAGAATGACACTGCCGACAAAGGTGTGCCATTCGTTGTCTGGACTGCTGTTCTGCCTCCCACCGTTAATCCACTTATTGGCACCGAGAGTGTAATGGCCAGCAACACGGGCCAGATACAAAAAGGCATCACCTTCGCGATAGAAGATGTTGTTGTACAGTTCGGCCGATTCGTCATTGGTGCTCAGATCGAACAGGGTGACGTTCCATTCGTCGGCCTGGTTCATATGAATGTAAACTGTATTGTGGAAGAAATGCAGGGTCCCCTTGCGGTAGATGCGGGTCTCTCCCATATCTCCACCGTAATGGATCATGTTGACCGCATAGGGATGAGCCATGGAGTATTCATTAACGATCAGATTACCGTAAACCCAGGTGTCGCTGAAGCCCGGTTCATTGAGCATCAGTTCAAAACTATCCTCGGGTTCCACCAAATCGAGAGTACGGGCTCCGCTGACAATATGGTTGTAGCGGATCACCGTATTGGCGGAGCGATCCTTGAGGGCGATCCCTCCCGCGCCGGTACGATTGGGACCAATATAGTTGTACTGGAAGGTAATGCCCGAGGCCTGAGTATAGATTGCGTGTTCCTGGTCGCTGCCAACCACGCCGTTGTTCTGTAGCAGGTTATGTTCGAACAGGATATAGCGTGAAAGATTGTTTTCCGAGCCGCGCGAGAGGACGAAAAATCCATTGGCGTTGTCGGAGAATTCGCAATCGCGAACCGTGAGGTTTTCAACAATGTTGGCATGAATTCCCGATGCGCCCTGGTTGTAGTGGTACAAGGCACCATCCATACCTTTGAATTGATAGTCTGGGTGCCCACCGGAGATCTGTAACCCACGAATCTCAATGTAGCCAGGCTTATACTCCCAAGGGTCATTCGGCCCACGGATGATGGTGATAACCCCGATTACTTCTGTGGACCATTGCCCGGTATCAAAAAAACCGTTCAGGGAGGATGGTGTTGTAGCATTCTGGCCACTGATCACAGGACGTTCGCCATTAGGGCCAGCAACCCCACTCAATAGGATCGGATCGGAAGCCGTTCCTCGCCCACGCAGGCCGATCTTGCTATGGTAGGGTTCCGGTCGCCAGTAGATTCGAACCTCGTCACCGGCCTGTAAATTGGGCCAGTCAACCGTCGAAAGATCTTCGTGAACGCGTCCAGGACCAACTTCGATGACATTGGAACCACCAGGAATGGGAGTTTCACTGCCATTTCCTCCCGACCCGGCGCTGACGTTGACCGTCACGCTGTCAACTGCGCTACTTAGCGAACCGTCACTGACAACCAGAGAAATCACATAGCTGCCGACCTGATCAGGCACAAAAGAAGGTGAGGCGCTGTTCGCTCCTGAAAGTAGCGACAGGCTGTTCGCTGGCATTCCCGAGAGGCTCCAATCGTAACTGAGTGAACCCCCATCCGCATCACTGCTCGCCGTTCCGTCAAGGCTTACAGTCGCGCCAATGCTAACCGTCTGATCATCACCTGCAGCAGCTACCGGAGCACTGTTGATTGATCCTGAAGGCAGAGAAGAGCCGTCCGTCGTCCCGTCAGGCGAAGAAGAACTTCCTCCTCCCCCGCAAGCCGTTAGTGTCAAACACATAACCAGGAACAGCCCATACAGGCGAAAACGTCTCATCTCTTGTTCCTCCTATAAATATTCAAGTTGCCATTTTCATCCAAAAATTTCTTTTGAACTAACTCACCTAAAAACGTAGTAAATATTACTGTAGCGCAGACTTCACCGAATTCAAATTTTTTACTCTACAGGAAAAGTCCTTATAGGTTACTTGGTGGTGAGATATATATATTTAACTTAAGACAATATTTATATTGCATACCATTAGATTTTAATAAAAGGCAATATTTCGCATAAATTACCATGAGAAAAAAGTTTATGTAAGATATATATTTGACTTTTATTTATTGTTAGCTATTTTGAAAAACAACCTCAAATAACAGGAGGATTTATGATTAGCTATCGATTTTTATTGATTATTCTAGTTGCGTTCGTTTTCGGATGTGGAGGCGGGGGGAGTAGTAACGACAATGGAAACACTTCACAGAACAACTCGACTCCAGTGCCAGATACTAGCCAAAATGATGATAGCGTAACAGATGGAACAATAAGGATATATGTTGCCGGGGAAAGTGTTGAAGAGATGAATCGATTTGTTAATCCACCCTTTAATGAAGATGGCACCTTAAATGGTGGAAGCAATTCAGGTGATGAATATGGATGGATGGTTCCCTTTATGGAAAGGCTTCGGTTACGTCAACCTGGCCTGGACATTGAGTGGATTGGGGCAGAGTGCTGGCTGGATTGGACTTGGGAGTGCTCCAATGGGACATACCCCTTTGCAAATTCAATGCAGTTCACTTCAGCAATATCAGGGTCAACGGTTTCAGATTGGCTCGCAGAGAGAGGTGACGAACTCATCAGACAAGACTTTTGCTACGACATTGCATTTGCAAGTAGGGGTGGGAATGATCTTAACCGTGATGTCTCTGAAACTGAGTACAAAGAAAACTTACGTCAACTGATTTTACTTTTAGATCAGGGGTCAAGCTGTAGGGAGAACCCATTGATTTATGTAACCGCGCACATCCTAGACATAGCAAATGGAGTGAAACCAAATTCTGAGCAAGAGGTTACTAGTTGGTTGGAGTCACAGCGAGTCTATTATGTTGAAATTCCACAACTTCTAATTGAGGAGTTGAGCAATGAGTTTCCTTATTTGAATCTTAGGTTTGTCGATATGTGGACTCCTTTTTACGAGAACAAATCAACAACAGCTTTTCCAAATGAAACTTGGTGGACAACCGTAAATGGAGTTTATGCTCCCGACATATTAAAGATACATCGTGAAGATGACTATTGGTCGGGTCAACACCCGCGGAGGCTGGCATCAATATTTGCGGGTGAAAACGTTGCTGACCAGTTTTATCTTAATGATTTGGCGCCATATATAGGCTCTAACTGATTTTGGGTAGAGTGCGCTCATGCTCGTAGTAGTTTTCAGGCGAACAGATTTGACTCTGGGTTTTGAGTGACTTCCTGATGAACTGCTTGTTGAACTTGTGGGTGAGGTCGGCGGGAACCCGTATCATGAAATACGGATGGCCATTGCGGAAGATACCGTGGGGGGCTAAAACGCATAGAGGCAGTTCCTCCATCGGATACCCATTCAGTATCCCAATTTGGGGAATCTGCCTCTTGTGTAGCTAACCTCTGGAAAACGGTATATCGATTGTCCGATCTATATCCCTTTTAGCGCAGAGGCCAAGGAGAGCGCGTGGGCCGCATTGTAGGCCAAGTCAAAGCGACTTTCAAGGGACAGGCAGTCCAGGGAAGCATCCTTCAATCGCGCTCGTCCCGACCCCACCAATCCGTTAAATTCAGCCTGGTCACCTGGCTCTTGCTTCAACATCAACCTGCGTCAAGTCAAATATCTTCATTTTCCGGGACCTCCCGGTGCCCGGGCAAAACCAAATTTAAGACCACTGCAACTATTCCAGCCAAGCCAATGCCGCTGAAACTGAGCGACCCGAAGCTCAACGACATGCCACCAATACCGCACACCAGTGTCAGCGCAACAATCGCCAGGTTGCGTGCCTCGGTCAGGTCGTGACCGCTACGCACCAGGGTGTTAAGGCCAACCACCGCGATCGCGCCGAAAAGGAGGATCATGATTCCTCCCATCACTGGCAGTGGAA
>PKTY01000329.1 GCA_002869725.1 Desulfuromonas sp.
CGGCTCAGTCTGGTCTGTTGGTTGACTTACCTGTCAGTGAATCTCTTTGCTCTTCTTCTCTGATTTGAACTTTTCAACAGGGATTTTGCGCCCTGTGTGCAACGGCTTGGCAACCGGCATGGTCACCTCCAGCATGCCATCTTTGAAGCTGGCATGGGCCTTTTCGCCATCGGCTCCTTCCGGAAGGCGAACGCTCCGCTCAAAAAAGGTCACCCGCGACTCGCGCAGCATATAGTCGGCCCCTTCGGTCTCCTTGCCGGTCCTACGCTCACCAAGAATCGTCAACTCGGCACCGTCGATGCGGACATCCAGATTATCGGCATCGACCCCCGGCAAATCGGCTTCGAGGTGATAGACTTTGTCTTTGACGTAGCAGTTCATTGACGGAGCAACTGTCAGCATTCCTTCTGGTGTTTCCCGGCCTTGACCAAACATACGCCGCAGCATATCGTCAAACTCGCGCTGCAGAGTGGTCAAGTCCCGCAGTGGGTCAAAACGGATGGGCAACATCTCCTTTCACCTCCTCTCGTCGACCGACCGTTCCTCGCTCAAGGCTTCGCTGTTGCGAAGCACAATTTCTATCTTTATTTTAGCGCCGTTAAGGGAAAAATCCAGTATGCAAAGAGCCTTTCGTGGTTGGCCCAAGCCCCTCTCCGGATTCAAGCTGGCACATCCGCCATTTAATTCTTGACACACATAATAAAGTTTAACTATAAAATAGTTACTCAAACTTGGAGGTTATCGCAATGCGTCTTTCCACAAAAAGCCGATATGGTCTACGGGCCCTGTTCGACATGGCCTATCATGCCGGAACCCTCCCCGCCCAGATCAAGGATATCAGCCGCCGCCAGAATATTTCACCGCGCTACCTGGAACAGATCTTTCAGGATCTCAAGCGCGGCGGCCTTCTTAAAAGCCGGCGCGGACCTCAGGGGGGATACTTCCTGACCCGCAAACCACAGGAGATCACGGTCCACGACATTATCCAGGCCGCTGAGGGCGAGATGGCCTTGGTCGACTGTGTCAAAGAGAAAGGCTGCAAGAAAGAGTGTGATTTTAACAACAGCTGCGTGACCCAGCAGGTCTGGGCTAAAGCCAGCAAAGTTCTCAATGAATACCTTACGTCTGTCTCGCTTAAAGACCTGTGCGATCAGGGCAAGGAACTCGGCATGGAAAAAGAGCTTGACCACAGGTTCATGTATTACATCTAGCGCCCCCTAGGAGCTTTGTCATGTCTGTCTGCTATCAGTCGACTCTCGACCAGATTTTCAACACCCCGCTGATTCGCCTGCGCACGTCCCCTGAGTCAGCCACGCTCTGGGGAAAGCTGGAAAGTGCCAACCCCGGCGGCAGCGTCAAGGACCGGATTGCCTGGGCGATGATCGATCAGGCCGAACGAGACGGTCTGCTGCAGCCCGGGGACACCATCGTCGAACCGACCAGCGGCAATACCGGAATCGGTCTCTCCCTGGTCGGCACCATCAAAGGCTATCGGGTGGTTCTGACCATGCCGGACACGATGTCCACCGAGCGGAGAAGGCTGCTTGGCGCATTCGGCGCCGAATTGATTCTGACCCCCGGCTCCCTCGGTATGCGCGGGGCCATTGCACAAGCCGAAGAGACCGCTGCCCAGCTCAAGGCCTTCATGCCCCAGCAGTTCAAGAATCCGGCGAACCCACGCATCCATGAAAAGACCACCGGCCCGGAGATCCTGCGTGACCTCAACAACCAGGTCGATGCTTTCGTGGCTGGAGTCGGCACCGGCGGAACCATTACCGGAGTTGGCCGAGCTCTGCGCAGGCAGAACCCGGGCACCCTGATCGTAGCTGTCGAGCCGGCGGACTCTGCGGTACTGTCCGGAGATGGCCCCGGGCTGCACAAGATTCAGGGGATTGGCGCTGGATTCATCCCGGACATTCTCGACACCGATATTTACAACGAAGTGCTGACCGTCACCAATGACGAGGCCATGCAGATGACCAGCGACCTCGCCAGGCAGGAAGGGGTCTTTGTCGGCATCTCGGCCGGGGCAAATGTGTTTGCCGCCAGGAAAATCGCCGAGCGCCTCGGTCCGGACCAAAACGTCGTCACCATCCTCTGTGATACCGGCGAACGTTACCTGTCAACCGGCATCTTCGACTGACGCGATTTGGCCTGCCCGTCATGAACCTGATTGAAAAGCAGCGCCGACTGACCGAGATCCTCACCAGTTGCGACTCGGTTATCCTGGCCTTCTCCGGCGGAGTCGACTCCACCTACCTGCTGCAGGCGGCAGTTGAGGCCCTGGGGGCGGATCGGGTTGTCGCTCTGACGGCCACCTCTCCGACCTATCCGGCACGAGAGTTCAACGAAAGCGTCGAACTGGCCCGACGACTTGGCGTGCGGCAGATTGTTATCGCAAGCAACGAGCTGGAGATTCCTGGGTTTGCTGACAACCCACCGCGTCGCTGCTATCATTGCAAGAAAGAGCTGTTCCAGCTCTGCCTCGACCAGGCCAGCAAACTCGGCTTCCGCCAGGTTCTGGATGGCGCCAACCTTGACGATCTCGCTGACTACCGGCCGGGACGCGAAGCCGCCAAGGAGCTCTCTATCCGTTCCCCCCTTCTTGAGGCAATGCTGACCAAAGAGGAAATTCGGACCCTCAGCCGCCAGGCCGGCCTCCCCACAGCCGACAAGCAGCCTTTTGCCTGTCTGGCTTCACGCTTCCCTTATGGAACCCGGATCACAGCCGAACGTCTCGAACAGATTGATCGCTGCGAGAGCTTGTTGCGCGACATGGGTTTTGCTACCTTTCGGGTGCGCTATCACGACGACACCGCCCGCATCGAAGTGGCCCTTGACGAACTATCTAAAATCATTGATGATGAGGTGCGTAGTACCCTGGTAACGGAATTCAAACAGGCCGGATTCACCTATATTGCCCTGGATCTGGAAGGGTACCGCACCGGCAGCATGAACCAAGGACTCGTATTTCAGGAAGGGTAACGGCCACTGCCCGGGAGAGACCATGAATCGGTTTAGCGCCATGCTCGCCGTCTGTTTCTGCGCCGGTCTGCTCGGTGCCCTTGTCAGCAGTCTGTGCACCTGGCAGCTGGATGTCTTGGGGGTTCCCAACCTACTGGACATTCGCTGGCATGTCGACATGAACAAGGGCTGGCTCTACCAACGCATGATCTGGGGCGGCCTGTGGGGTCTTGTCTACTTTCTCACCGTCGGGCCACGCAACGCTAATCGACGTTGGGCGCGCAAGGGACTCTGGGTGAGCCTGCTCCCCAGTACTTTTCAACTGCTGGTGGTTTTCCCTTACATGACCAGACACGGCTGGCTCGGATTCTCTCTCGGCCAGATGATGCCGCTGCTGGTCCTCGTCGATAACCTGATTTGGGGTTTCGCCACCGGAATCTTCTGCCGCCTGCTCTGGGGCAGCCGCCGTTGATGGCTCATCGACAACTTTTTCTCCCCCTGCTCATTCTGCTGCTTGCGTTTTCTGTTCTTGAGGTTGAGGGCAGCCCGCCTCCAGGCTCCGCACTGTCAGGAACCGTCACCTGGGTCTACGATGGCGACACCCTCCATGTCGAACCTCACGGCAAGGTGAGGTTGATCGGTGTCGACAGTCCGGAACGAAAGACTTCAACCGAACGGGACCGCAAGTTCCTGCGCCTTGGGGCACAACAGCAGGAGCTGCGACTTGCCGCGCGCCAGGCGTTGGCGTTCAATATCAGGGAGGTCAAGGGGAAAAGGGTCGTGTTGCGGCTCGAAGGACAGGACGTCGACCGTTACGGTCGACTGCTCGCCTATCTTGAGCTCCCAGACGGTCGACTTCTCAATCGCCTGTTGCTGGAGCAGGGGCTGGCCGTGGTCTACCGCCGCTTCGAATTTTCCATGAAGGAAGACTTTCTCGCAGCCGAGGCGTTCGCCAGGCAGTCCGGTCAGGGGATCTGGTCGGGGATTTCTGGAGCAGGTTCTGTGACCAGCGGCAATTGATCGAGCAGGTCGACGATGGCTGCGGCCATACCGGTGTAACTGGCCGGTGACATCTCGAGCAGACGCATTTTGTCCGATTCCGGGAGATCGAGGTTGGCGATAAACGCGTGGATCGCTTCCCGGGTGATCTGCTGACCGCGGGTCAACTCCTTGAGCTTTTCGTAGGGTTTTTCGATCCCGGCTTTTCGCATTACGGTCTGGATCGGCTCGGCCAGCACCTCCCAGGCCTGATCGAGGTCCCTCGCCAGCTTCGCCTCGTTGAGATTAAGCTTGGCCAGCCCCTTGAGGGTCGAGCGATAGGCGATCATGCTGTAGCCGAAACCGACCCCCATGTTGCGGATCACCGTCGAGTCAGTCAGATCCCGTTGCAGGCGCGAAATCGGCAGTTTGCTGCTCAGGTGATTAAAAACTGCGTTGGCCAATCCGCAATTCCCCTCCGAATTCTCGAAATCGATCGGGTTGACCTTGTGGGGCATGGTCGAAGACCCGACTTCCCCGGCCACGGTCTTCTGACCGAAATAAGCCATGGAGATATAGGTCCAGATATCGCGGTTGAAGTCGACAAGGATGGTATTCCAGCGGGCTAGCACATCAAACAGCTCGGCCATGTAGTCGTGGGGTTCGATCTGGGTGGTAAACAGATTCTGGGTCAGCCCCAGTTCATCCTCAATGACCCTGCGGCTCAGAGCCCCCCAGTCGACATCGGGGTAGGCCGCCAGATGGGCATTGAAGTTGCCGACTGCGCCGTTGAGCTTGCCGAACAGCTCGACCCGTTCGATCTGCTCATTCTGCCGAGCCAGGCGGGCGGCAAAGACCGCCAACTCCTTACCGATAGTGGTCGGCGAGGCCGTCTGACCATGGGTGCGGGCCAGCATCGGCACAGCCTTGAACTGGCGAGCGAGCTCTGCAACGGCTGAGACAATCTGCCGCTGTAAAGGGACCAGGGCCTTCAGGCCGTCCTTGAGCATCAGGGCATGAGACAGGTTGTTGATGTCCTCGGAGGTGCAGGCAAAGTGGAGAAATTCGCCGAGACCGGCCAGAGAGGTCCCGGACAGCTGCTCTTTGAGGTAGTACTCGACGGCCTTGACGTCGTGATTGGTCACCTTCTCGATGGCCTTGACCTTCTCGGCCTGCTCGGGAGTCAGGCGATCCACCAGGCTGCGCAGGAACTGTTCCTCCTCTCCGCGCAGAGCACGGCACTCGGGGATTCGCGGTTCGGCGCAGAGAGCCAGCAGCCACAAGACTTCCACCTTGACCCGATTGCGGATCAGAGCGTATTCGGAAAAACAGTCGCGCAGTTCATTGACTTTATCGGCGTAGCGGCCGTCGATGGGGCTGACAGCAGTGATCATCGAGAGTCCTCCGGGTCCAACATGGATCAGCAGAGAGGGCCTGTTACAGCAGTTCCCTGACTTTGGCGACGATATTGTCGGCCGTGAAGCCAAAATGCTTCATCAAAGCGCCGGCCGGGCCACTGGCACCGAAACCGTTCATGCCGATTGCTTTGCCGCAGCGGCCGATGTAGCGCTCCCAGCCAAAGGTTGATGCGGCCTCGACCGCCACCCGCCGGGTACAGGCCGGTGGCAGGACTTGGTCACGATAGGCTTGGTCCTGGGCTTCAAACAGCTCCCAACAGGGGAGAGAAACGACCCGGGTGCCGACACCCTGGCTCTGCAACTGTTCCTGTGCCTCAAGGGCTAAAGTAACTTCAGAACCACTGGCGATGATAACCGCCTGAAGATCCCCCTCTTCGGCCGCCAAAACATAGCCCCCGCGCTGCAGATTTTCCGCTGCACCGTATTGGGTGCGATCGAGGGTCGGCAGACCCTGACGGGTCAAAATCAGGGCCGTCGGTCCACGGCGGTTGGCGATGGCGGCCTTCCAGGCTTCCACCGTCTCGTTGGCGTCGGCCGGGCGGATAACGGTCAGGTTGGGGACGGCACGCAGATTGGCAAGCTGCTCAATCGGCTGATGGGTCGGGCCGTCTTCTCCCAGGCCGATGGAATCGTGAGTCAGCACGTAAATCGTCCCCAGCCCCATCATGGCGGCCAACCGCATCGGCGGCCTCATGTAGTCGGAGAAGATCATGAAGGTCCCGCCAAAGGGGATCAGCCCGGAAGTATGGGCCAGACCGTTGAGGATTGCCCCCATGGCGTGCTCCCGTACACCAAAATGAATGTTGCGCCCGGAGCGCTCCGGAGTAAATGACCGCTCATCGTTGAGCGCGGTATTGTTGGACGGGCCAAGGTCGGCCGAGCCGCCCAGCAGGAACGGCAGTCGGTCAGCCAGGGCGTTAAGCACCTTGCCGCTCGCCTGACGAGTAGCGAGCTTCTCTCCTGCGGCATACTGCGGCAGCTCGTCCCAACCGGCCGGCAGACCTCCCTCGCACAACTGCTGCCACTCGGCCAGATTCTGGTTCGTTTTGGCCTCCTCGACCAGGAGCTTCTGCCAGTCCGCTTCGAGTTGGGCACCACTATCGGCAACCTGGCGCATATGCAATGCAACCTCGGCGGGAACCACAAAACTTTGCCCGGGGTCGCGCCCGAAGAACTGCTTGGTCAGGCCCAGCTCCTCTTTGCCCAACGGAGCCCCGTGAGCATCGTGGCTGTCCTGTTTGGTCGGGGCGCCGAAACCGATATGCGAGCGGGCAACAATCAGTGACGGCAACGGCGAGGCTTTCGCCTTGTCGATGGCACGATTGAGATCCCCGACGTTCTCCCCCTCGACATTCTGGACATGCCAACCGTAACTCAAAAAGCGGGTCGCCACCTGCTCGGTAAAGGCGAGGTCGGTGTCCCCTTCTATGGTGATCTTGTTGTCGAGGTAGAGACAGATCAGATTGCCCAGGTGCAGATGCCCGGCCAAAGAAGCAGCCTCAGCGGCCACCCCTTCCATCAGGTCGCCATCCGAGCAGAGCACGTAGGTGCGGTAATCGAACAGCTCACCATGCAGTTGGTCTTTGAGAAAGCGTGCGCCCATAGCCATGCCGGCACCGACGGCGACCCCTTGGCCGAGAGGCCCGGTGGTCGTCTCGATCCCCGGAGCATGACCGAATTCGGGATGGCCCGCCGTCGGGCTACCGAATTGTCGAAAGTTTCTCAGATCATCGAGGGTTAATCCGTAACCGGTCAGGTGAAGCATGCTGTAGAGCAGTGCCGAGGCATGGCCGCAAGAGAGGACAAAGCGGTCGCGCCCGGGCCAGTTCGGATTGGTCGGATTATGCCGCATATGACGGGTGTAGAGCAGGTAGGCGATCGGCGCCGCCTCCATCGGTGTGCCTGGGTGGCCGGACTGGGCCTGCTCCACCATATCGGCAGAGAGTAGACGGATGGTATCGATGGCGGCTTTGGCCTGGTGCAGATCGAGTGGTTTGGACATCATTTGAAAACTCCTCAGAATTTTGGTCGCCTCACTATACTGACCACCCTTGAGCATGACAAGGGCAAAACTCGGCCAAAAACCACCGGACGGCTATCTCCCAGGTTCAGCCATACTGCAACATCAACCTCAAACGACATGGACTTGTCACGCCAAAGCGTAAAGAGATTTAATCTTCAGAAGCGGACCGACATCCACAACGGGGGGCATTCTCTCCGGAGAGAGAAAAAGCGCCGTGTTGAATCAGCATCTTCAGTTTAGCCTTGCGATCGCCCTGCCAGCCTGCCAGCAGCTGCTCTGCCAAAGTCTTGCCGCCCTCAACCAGGTCGACCAGCCCTTCCAGAAAAATCGTCTCATTCTTGCCATGGCCGCGTCTGGCTGCGTCGCGGGCCAGTCCGGTGCGAGCCAGGTCGAGACAGCTCCTGGCAAGGTCGGTGAGCGTCCCGCCGTCCCAGGCCGTGCCAAGCCCCGTCGTCCAGGCTGCACGACATCTTTTCCGAAGCTGTTGCTGCGAAGTCGGGCGACAAAGGGCCCAGGCCTCTTCGCGGACTTCAGGGTCGTAAAGAAGCCCCTTGAGCAGGGCAGCCACCGACAGAGCCAACCGTGGAGGAAGGCTGTCTGAAGAGCGCACCTCGATCTGCGGCCGCAGACGCACCTCGGGGAACAGAGTCGAAAGATGGATATCCCAGTCGCTCAGTGTCGGCTGATGACCGGCAAACCCCTGGTCGAGATAGTCACGGAAGGTGAAGCGGTCCTGAGTCAGGTCGATATAGGCTCCATCTCGCACAATGAAATACATCGGCACATCGAAGGCGTAGTCGATATAGTCACCAAAACCAGCGTCAGGGTTATCGAGAAACGGCAGCAATCCGCTGCGGTCAGGGTCGGTGCGCGACCAGATCTCACCACGACTGGAAAGAAAACCGCTCGGCTGCCCATCGAGCAGAGGAGAATTGGCAAACAGGGCGTAGAGCAGCGGGGCGAGGGCCTGAGCGAGACGCAGCTTGGCCATGCAGTCGGCCTCGTCGCTGTAATCGAGGTTGACCTGCAGACCGGCGCTCTGTTTCATCATGCGCACCCCCATATCGCCGGTGCGCAGCATGTAGGGGCCCATAATGGCGTAGCGCGCCTTGGGAACCCAGTCGATATCGTCCAACGGGGTGAACGGCTGGGCCCCGAGGCCGAGAAAAGCAAGGCCGAGGCGGCTGCCAACGCTGACCACCCGCTCGACATGCCGCATGAAATCATCATAATTACAACAGAGGTCAGAACAGAGCTGACCGGACAACTCCAGTTGCCCGCCCGGCTCAAGAGTCACCGAAGAGTGCGGCCCGATCAGACCGATCACCCGCCTCCCCTCGATCATTTCGCGCCAACCGGTCACTCGCGCCAACTCGGTCAAAAGCTGTTCAATGCGGCCAAAGTCGGCGGCTTCGCCGGTCTGTGCGTCGACCACCAACTGCTCCACCTCAGCCCCGATCCCCCACTCCGCAGCAGGCCGGCAGCCGCGCTGAAAGTAGTCGATCAGCTGGCCCTTTCCGGTCAGAGGGGTCGACAGCCCCGGTTTCAGTTGGGTGCTCATAGGCTCTCTTGACGGGGATCAACGCAGACGGGGGCCGCTTGAGAACTGCCGGCCCCCGTCAACGCTCAATCCATGCTGTCATCCTGGCTCAGGATTCCAGGTAGCGGTTGATATTGGCTGCGATCTCCTCGAAGATCCGGGTAAAAGTCGCCTCATCCCGTTCCAGCAGGGTGATGCGGAAACCCTGCAGCTGTGTGAAGAACGAGGAGAGAGGGACCACGCAGATACCGGTCGAGGCAAGCAGGTAATAGACAAAACGCTTGTCGAGGGAAGTGGTTGGCGCCGCAACCAGATCTTCCACCAACGAGCAAACCTCGGGAATGTCGATGGGCAGAGTCTGCCGGTGATTGAGCAGATCCTCTTTGAAGACAACACTCATGTAGAAGGCGCCGTTGGTGCGGTTGACCACAATCCCCGGAACCTTTTTGAGAATGTCATAGGCGATGTTGGAAAATTTCTCGTACCGTTCGACCCGCTCCTCCAGCCAGCCCTGATATTCCGGGTGGGACAGCAGGAGCGGAATCGCCTTCTGGGGGAGGGTCGTCGAGCAGACCTCGACCATTTTCGAATCGACAATGCTCTGGATGTAGCGTTTGAAAAGCGGATCCTTGTCTGCGTTATAAACTTCAATCCATCCACAACGGGAGCCTGGCCAGGGAACCTCCTTGCTGATCCCCTTCATGGCAATAGCCGGCACGTCACCAATCAGGTCAGAGAGAGGCTTGGTCGACTCCCCGTTGTAGACCAGGTTGTGGTAAATCTCGTCGGCGATGATGAACAGGTCGTACTCTTTGGCGATAGCGACGATCTCCTTGAGAATCCGATCCGGCCAGACAGCACCGGTCGGATTGTCAGGATTGATGATCAGGATTCCCGAAATGGCCGGGTTGTACTTGATCGACAAACGCAAATCATCCAAATCCGGGTACCAGTTCTTGTCGGGATCGAGGCGGTAACAGATCGGTCTCTGCCCGGCATGGGCGGCTTCTCCTGACGAGTGGGTCGAATACGTCGGGGTCGGTCCGATCACCCGGGCTTCGCGCTTGAGCAGGCCGTAGACCTTCTGGATCGCATCGCCGAGGCCGTTGAAAAAGATGATGTCATCGGGAGAAATCTGGGTTTTGCCACGTCGGTTGGTCAGCTCGGCAAGAAACTTCCGGGTCTCGGGAACCCCCTTGGTGGCACAATAGCCATAGGTACAATCCTTCATCGCCAAATCGGCGACAATCTGTTTCATCCACTGCGGGATCTGCTCTCCTTTGGCGATCGGGTCACCGATGTTCTCCATGTTGGTCTGGATACCGAGACTTTTCAGCTTGTCGGCAATCTCGACAATCGCACGAATTTCGTAAGTCAGCTCACCGGCACCGATATGAACGATGTTGTTGCGCATAACAGAGATCTTCCTTCCTCGAATTGGTATAGAAAAAGGCCATGAGCGGGTGCCCATGGCCTTGCGTGCTTTGCGCGTTGCGGTTTATCCCGCCAGGCTATGGACAGAGCAGATTACAGCGACCGCCGCCGCGGTCGCGCTGTTAGCTCGTGCTGCCTGAAATTCCTTGGTGTCCATACTGAAATCCATGTTTTTGTTTCCCGACAACTCAGTTCGCTGTCTGTTAGCACAGCAAGCGGGCAATGTCAACGCGGCATTTGTGCTCAGAGCCCTTATCCAGAGGGCGCTACTCGTCAGGCGCAGCCCAGAATTCGCGAATCTTCTCCAGCAACTCCCGCTGTGGCAGCACCAGGGAGGGGACCTCCGGCAATGAGCGCAGGAAAATTTTTCCGTAGTTTTTCTTGACAACCCGAACATCGAGAATCAGCACGACCCCCCGGTCGCTGCGTTGTCGAATCAGGCGGCCAAACCCCTGGCGAAAGCGGATCACCGCCTGAGGAACGGTGTAGCTGCGAAACGGGTCTCCACCCGCTGCGGCAATCGCCTCAGCACGGGCCTGTAAGATCGGTTCTGTCGGCACCTTGAACGGCAGCCGGACAATAATCACCTGTTCAAGGGCCCGTCCCGGCACATCCACCCCCTCCCAGAACGAGTCGGTGGCAAACAGCACGCTCCCCGGCGCCTGGCTGAACTGATTCAGCAGGCGGTGACGGCTGGCCTGCCCCTGGTACAGAACCTGGCGCCCAGCCACCCGCAGTATCGGTGCCAGCTCATCATGAACTCGCCTGAGCAGGCTGTAGGAGGTGAACAGCACAAAGCTCCCGCCGGCAGTCAGCCGCAACACCTGTTCAACCAGGTCGCGCACCGCTTCTGTAAATCCATCCCGCCCAGGTTCAGGGATATCGCCTGGGACCGCGAGCAGCGCCTGTCGGGCATAGTCGAAGGGAGAGCTGAGCTGCAACCGGGTGCGTCGGGTCGACTCAACTCCGCACAAACCGACCCGTTCCTCCAGGTAGTCAAAGCTCCCTGCAACCGTCAAGGTGGCACTGGTCAGAACCACGGTCTGCATACGCTCAAACAAAGACTCGCGCAGCACGGGTGCAACCTGCAGAGGAGCGGTACACAGCCGGGTGATCAGCCCCTCCCCTCTGCCGACACGACCAATGACGGCCTCAAGCCAGCAGCAATCCCCGGGGTGGCGTCCGACAAAAGCGAGCAGTTGGTCAGCAAGCGACTGCAGACGCATGGCGCAGGCACGCAGGTCGGTCGTCAACGAGCGGGCCTTGTCGTTGAGCTCTTCCGGGAGCCTGCGCAGCTCCTTGATCAAGTCCTGCAGCTGCTCGGCGTAGCTGTTGATGGCTCTCACCAAGGCCCGCAGGCGCCCTTCGACCTCACCCCACGACGTCGCTTCGGTGAGCTCCGGCAGCAGTCTCCGACGCAGACCATCTCCCCGGCTCGGCTCCTCGCCGACGATGCTCGCACACTGCAGCCCTGTGGCTTCAAGGTCATCAATGCTGCGCTCAAGCAACCGCTGGCCGGCAGACAACAGGGCCTCGATCCGCTCATGATAGGCCCGAAACAGCTGGTCCTGATTCTGGTCAAGTTGATTGCCGATCAGGTTGTGAAGACGGGGGAGCAATCCGCGGTAGGGTTTGCGGGGGTGACGCAAGCGGTTGAGGATCCGGGCAAAAGCAAAGCGGGTGACCTGGGTACTGAAGAAACGGGTGGCAACATCTTCGAGATGGTGCGCCTCATCGAGAACCAGCCGTGAAAAGGGGGGGAGAATCGCCCCGGATGTCAGGTTACCCGTCTGGCGGCGCAAAGCGAGGTCGGTCATCAGCAAGGCGTGATTGACAACCAGCAGGTCGGAATGAGCCGCCCGCCGACGAGCTCGCTGCAGAAAACAGCTGGCGAAGAACCGGCACTGGGCTCGCGCGCACTGATCGGCTTCGCAGCAGACCTCTTCCCACAGGCTCTCGGCCGGCAAGGATGGCAGATCTTCGCGCGAGCCATCGGCGCTTTTTTCAGCCCAACCACGCAACTGTTCGAGCTCCAGCTGCTGGTCGCCATCGAACAGCCCAGGCTCGGCGGTCGCCGACCCGAGGCGACGTCGGCACAGGTAGTTACTGCGCCCCTTGACCAGTTCAAAGCGAAAGTCGAGCCCTGTTGCCCTTTGCAGAAACGGCAGGTCCTTGCCAACCAGCTGTTCCTGAAGATTGATGGTATTGGTGGAGACGACCACCCGCTCACGGTTGTGCACGGCCCAGAGGATAGCCGGCACCAGGTATGCCAGACTCTTGCCGGTTCCGGTACCAGCTTCCACCAGGGCGATCTGGTGGCGGTTGAACGCCTCGGCCACCGCACAGGCCATACGCAGCTGCTCGGGACGATCCTCGTAGCTCGACAGAGCCGTACTGACGTCTCCGCCGGGGCCGATCAGGGCAACAATGTCGGCGGGGTTGAGGGCTGCCACTGCTGGTGGCGGGAAGGGTTCGACCACCCGATACAACGTCTCGACAGCGTTATCGACAATGTAGAAGCCAACCGCGACCTCCCCGAGCCGACCGGCAATCTCCAGGTCGGGATCCGAGGGTTCAAGATTGCCCCCTGGGTGATTGTGAATCACCACATCGCCGGGGCGGCAGCTGTGCAGAATGGCGGGGACAGCGTCGCGGTTACCGCGAGCCAGAATCTCGACCTCGGTCACCAGCTGTGCCGCATCGGTTCGTCCCAGACAGAAGACTTCGTTACCACCGGCTTCGAGAATGGCGCAACGCAGGTCAACTTGTGCGGCAGGGGAGAGATAATCATTCATGAGGTCACCTGTGGCCTATTATTGCCACAGATGACCGGTTGGGAAAAGCCCGAACGCCCCGGCGCATCGCGCCAACGGCTTTACAGGGTGACGAAATAATTTTCGCAGGCCTGATCGATCTCCTCACGTGTCAACCCCGGTGTCCGATTATGGTAACGGGCCATGTCGATCAGGTGATTGACCAGATCGCGGGGATGGCAGGCGTTGAGGGGCATATCGTGATGGCGATACCAGTGTTCGATCAAATAGTCGATCAGTTCTTCCTGAAAGGGGATGCTCTGTTTGGCGCAGACCCTGCGGAAAATTTCCCGGTAAGAACCTTCGCTGGGATGCTCGATCTTGATCTTGTAACGGATTCGACGCAGGAAGGCCTCATCTACCAGTTTTTTAGGTTCCAGGTTGGTGGCAAAGATCACCAGTTGATCGAAGGGGACCTCAAACTTCATACCGGTGTGCATCGACATGAAATCGATCTGCCGGTCGAGGTTGATGATCCAGCGGTTGAGGAGTTGCTGAGGGTCCATCTGTTGACGACCGAAGTCATCGAGAATGAACAGGCCGTTGTTCGATTTAAGCTGGAGCGGAGCTTCATAGTACTTGGAGATGGTATTGAACTCAAGGTCGAGCATGCGCAGAGTCAGCTCTCCGCCGGTCACCACGACAGGCCGCTTGATTTCAACCCAGCGCCGGTCAAAATCATCGGCGTCAAGAGAGGTGTCACGGGCAACCGGAATATGATTGACCGGGTCGAAGAGGCTGACGATCTGGCCACCGACATAGAGGGCATAGGGAATGTAGATCGTTTCCGGCAGAATCTGACCAATGGTTTCGGCAATGGTTGTTTTACCGTTTCCGGGCGGGCCGTAGATGAAAATAGGGGCCCCCGAACTGACAGCCGGACCCAGGCGATGCAGCAGGTCCTCGCTGATGACAATCTCGGCGAACGCCGTTCTGACCACTTCGTCGGAAACCATAATGTTGCGGATCGACTGATTCTCCACCATCTCCCGGTAATCTTCCAGGACCACCGGTGCTGGCCCAAGGTAACGACAAACCTCCATCAGTTCGCCAGCACGCTGCTTACCCAGCTCGGTGGCGACGAAGTTGAAAGACGACTTGATGAACTGGGTGGCACTGCGCACTTCAACCAACTTCTGGTTCCGTAGCAGTTCGATGGCATCATCAAGAATTGACGTTGGCAGCCCCAGCCGCAAGGCAAGATCTCCCAACCGGAACTCCCCCATGAAGACCAGATGTTTTAACGCCAGGTCGGCTATGAAATCGAGATTCAGCCCGCTTTCTGCGACACTTTCAAGAGCAGGCGGGGTCCGTTTGAAGAAGGAGTCGAGTTGGTCCTCGCTGATATAGCCAAGGGCAACCAGGTTGTGGCCGAGGCGACCTCCGTGCAGACGCTGGCGGGCAAGAGCCTCGCGCAGCTGTTCCTTGCTCACGGTATCGTATTCCAGCATCTTTTCGCCGAGACGTTTAACCATCACCGGTATCTCTCCCCAAATATCTCTGGATCAATCCACGCCCAGTTCGGGAAGCAGGCGGTTGACAAAATTTTTGGCCCGTCCCGCCGGGCCGATGATGCCATAAGCCATGGCCTCGCGCAGTTCTTCTTCTGTGGCACCGGCATTCTTCGCGACCGCGAAGTGCTTGGTCAGTCAGTCCGGGCAGCCGGTAGCCGTCGCCACAGCCACCCGGATCAGCTCCCGGGTTTTGGTATCGAGCACCTCCCGGTAGCTGAAATCGGCAAAGACCTTGCGTTCAACTTTCATGAATCACCTCTCCCTTGGCAGAGTCTCAAACTTGACTATAGTTATAACAGGTCAGGCCCATATTGCACGGCTGATCTAGTGGTTGAATTCGTCATGCGGAGTGACTAAGCTGTGCGGAAAGGGTGGCTAACTCCATGATCGACGACATACTTTATGACCGTCATGACCATCTGGTCAGAGCTCCTGACCTGATCGTCTCCCGGCTCGACTCCGGCCTGTGGCGCATCGAAGGGCTGTCAACCAGGCTGCAGGTCTGGCTGGAACTCGGAGATCTCGAACTTCGCGGCCTGGCCTTGGACGAGCTCCTCGCCGATGTCAGCCCGAACCTTGGCGAACTGGCTCGAGAGGCTCTTGACCAGGGCCGGTTGTCAGCAATCCCTGTCAGGTTTCTCGGCCCCCGGGAACTCTCCGTACTGGTCGATGTCGAGCCCG
Source organism: Desulfuromonas sp. (assembly GCA_002869725.1). Lineage (GTDB taxonomy): Bacteria > Desulfobacterota > Desulfuromonadia > Desulfuromonadales > BM103 > BM103. Next base: position 15,366 of record PKTY01000329.1, read on the forward strand.
GCGGCTACAGTGTCGATGATCATCAGCGCCAGGTGTTGTTCTATTGTCGACCACTGCCGTCCGGTCAAGCCCTCCGGCATGAACCGAACAGTCGATTCGGGCTGGTCGGTGCCAGTTCCGGCATGCGCGAGGTTTATCGCAAGATCGAACTCTATGCACCGTCCGACGCTGCAGTCATCATCACCGGGGAGACCGGAACCGGCAAGGAGCTGGTCGCCAGGGCCCTCCATGAACAGAGTCCCCGCCAAAAACACCCTTTCGTCGCCGTCAACTGCTCAGCAATCTCCCGCGAACTGCTCGAATCGGAACTGTTCGGCCACGAAAAGGGGGCGTTTACGGGCGCCGTGCGTCCCCACCGCGGCCGCTTCGAGCGCGCCAACGGCGGGACCATTTTTCTCGACGAGATCGGCGACATGCCGGCCCATGCCCAGGTCAAACTGTTACGGATTCTTGAGACCGGCAGCCTGGAACGGGTCGGCTCCGAAAGAGAGGTTGACGTCGATGTCCGGGTGGTCGGTGCCACCAACGTCCCCCTCGAACAGGCCGTCCGCCACCGCCAGTTTCGTGATGACCTCTATCACCGTCTGGCCGTACTGCGCATCCACCTGCCGCCGCTGCGCCAGCGCCAGCAGGATATCCCGCTGCTGGTCGGGCACTTTCTGGAGATGTTTCGCCGCAAGTACCGCCGACCGGTCGAGCGGCTGACCAATGAGGCCATGGCCCTGCTGCAGGCCTACCTCTGGCCGGGCAACGTCCGCGAGTTGCGCAATGTACTGGAGCGCGTCTTCATCGAGACCCAGGCTGAGGTAATCGGTGCCCGCGCCTTCAGGGAGTGGGTCCACGAGCGCCAGGACTTCTCGCCGGGCGACTGGGGTCCGCAGAGCCTCGGTGACTCGCGGCAGATCGCGCCCCCCTACCCCTTGAGCAGCGAGCGCATCCTGCTCCCAGAGTCCATGGCCTCTCACTCACTCCCTCTGCCACGACAGAGACGCACTACACAGGCAGCCGACCTCGACCAACAAGCCATCCGACAGGCCTACCGACAGGCGGGCGGCAACCTGGCCGGCGCCGCCCGCCAGCTCGGTATCCATCGCGCCACCCTCTACCGTTACCTGAAAAGAATGGGTTTGGATCGGTCGAACCTCGAGCAGGAAGAGTCCCGCTGACATGTTGTAGAACGTAGCGCCCCTGCTGCTACCTGAAGCCCCCGGCTTTCCCCAGGCAATCCCTAGTCCCCTCCACCACATGATCCGCCTTCTGCGACACGAACACGTGTCGCATGTGTCGCAGATTTTTGTCGCTGCGACGTCGCATGCTCTGTCTGACCGTTCAATACAACGCACACAAACTACTGATTTTTATAATTATTTTCTCAAAGACCCGAATTGGCACAGCACTTGATAATTCAGTCGACTAAAGAAATCGTTTATTGGCGACATCAACCAACCACACTAAGGAGGTAAAAGCTATGCGCAACTGGGACCTGTTCAGGGAAATGGAACAATTGCAGCGTGAAATCAACAACACATTCCGTGGCGCCCGTTTAGGCGACTACGCATCAGCCGGCAACAACCTGCGGCGCTATCCGAAAATAAACCTCAAGGAAGATGCAGACCGCCTTTATCTGGAAATCCTGCTGCCGGGGGTCGATCCGCAACAGATCGATATGAGTATGCTCGGCAATACTCTGACCTTAAGCGGCGAGCGGCAGACCGACAACGAAAGCGGCAACGACCGGACCTGGCACCGACTGGAGCGGGGGACCGGCAAGTTTCTGCGCAGCATCGAACTGCCGGTCGATGTCGATGTCAACCAGATCAAAGCGGAAGCAAGAAATGGCCTGATGCTGGTGACTTTGCCGAAAGCGGCCGCCGCCAAACCTCAAAAGATCGCCATCAAAGTCAACTGAGTCATTAGCCTGAAAACAACGAGAAACAGAGGAGAGCAGATCATGACCGACAAAAACCTTACCGCCAGCAACAGCCAAGCCGCTTCCCCCAGGGAAACGACCCGCTCCGACCAACAGTACATTCGCCCGGCTGTCGACATCTACGAGACCGACCAGGGACTGACCCTGATTGCCGATGTCCCTGGACTCGATGAAAGCAGCCTGGAAATCAGCGTCGACAAGGGAGTCTTGACTCTTGAGGGGAGAGCCTCGGCTGGAACCGGAGAGTATCTCTACCATGAGTTCAATATGGCCGGCTACTGGCGCCAGTTCCAGATCCCTGACACCCTGGATGCCAGCAAAGCCAAGGCCGAGGTCAAATACGGAGTGCTCAACCTGCACCTGCCGAAAGTCGAAGCTGCCAAACCACGCCGGATTGAGATTACCGTCCACTGACGATATGACCATAACCCGACGACCTGTGCCAAGGGCGGGGGAACTCCCCGCCCTTCTGTCAAAAGCAACTGCAGTCTGACAGAATTGCGCTAAAATTTTCTTTGAGTACGACTCTAGAACTGAAAAGAGGATCCCCATGGAGACCAACCGCATGACCCAGAAGAGTCAGGAAGCGTTGCAGGCGGCCCAGAGCCTGGCCGTCAAGCTCAGCCATGTCGAAGTCGATGGCGAACACCTGCTGCTGGCGCTTCTCGTGCAGCAGGAAGGACTGGTGCCACGCCTGCTGACTCGCCTCGACATCGAGGTGGCCAATCTGACTCGTGCGGTTCAAGACGAATTGCACAAAAAGCCTGCCGTCTCGGGTCCTGGCAACGAACCCGGCAAAATCTACATCACTCAGCGTTTCAACCGCCTGCTGGTCCGGGCCGAAGAAGAGGCCAGACGGCTCAAGGACGAGTACATCAGCGTCGAGCACCTGCTGCTGGCTCTTGCTGAAGAAGGGCGCCAGACGGCTGCAGGGCGGATACTCGGACAGTTCAACCTGACCCGCGACCGCCTGCTGCAAGTTCTCAGCGAGGTCCGCGGCCACCAGCGCGTGACCAGCGTCGACCCCGAGGGGACTTACGAAGCCCTCGAGAAATATGGCCGCGACCTGGTCAAGGAGGTCAAAAAAGGGAAGCTCGACCCGGTGATCGGCAGGGACGCCGAAATCCGGCGCGTGATTCGTATCCTGTCGCGCAAGACCAAGAACAACCCGGTGTTGATCGGTGAGCCGGGCGTCGGCAAGACGGCGATTGTCGAGGGGCTTGCCCAGCGCATCGTGCGCGGTGATGTCCCGGAAGGTTTGAAGGACAAGACGGTCTTCGCCCTCGACATGGGCTCTCTTTTGGCCGGCGCCAAGTACCGCGGCGAATTTGAAGAACGGCTCAAGGCGGTGCTCACCGAAATCCGCGAGAGCGAAGGGCGGGTCCTGCTGTTCATCGACGAACTGCATACCATTGTCGGTACCGGCAAAGCGGAAGGGGCTATCGACGCCGGCAACATGCTCAAGCCGATGCTGGCCCGCGGCGAATTGCACTGCATCGGTGCCACCACTCTCGACGAGTATCGCCAGTACATCGAAAAGGATGCCGCCCTAGAGCGGCGCTTTCAACCGGTCCTGGTTGAACAGCCGAACGTCGAGGACAGCATCAGCATCCTGCGCGGACTCAAGGAACGCTTCGAGGTTCACCACGGGGTACGGATTCAGGACAACGCCCTGGTCGCGGCGGCAACCCTCAGTCATCGCTACATCAGCGACCGTTTCCTGCCGGACAAGGCGATCGATCTGGTCGATGAGGCCTGCGCCATGATCCGCACCGAGATCGACTCTCTGCCGGCCGAGCTCGATGAGGTCACCCGCCGCGTGATGCAGCTCGAAATCGAGGAAGCGGCTCTCAAGAAGGAGAAGGACAAATCCAGCCAGATCCGCCTGGAAAGTTTGCGCAAGGAGTTGGCCGACCTAGGTGACCGCTGCAAGACGCTCAAGGCTCAGTGGGACCATGAAAAGCAGGGGATCAAGGTGGTCCAGGGTCTGCGCGAGGAGATCGAACAGGTGCGTCAGCAGGTCGCCGAAGCCGAACGCCACTACGACCTGAACCGGGCCGCTGAACTCAAACATGGTCGCCTGCCGTCCCTCGAAAAAAAGCTAAATGAGGCCGAAGAGGGGCTGAACCGTATTGAGGAGGGGGAGCGTCTGCTGCGTGAAGAGGTGACCGAAGACGAAATTGCCGGCATTGTGTCGCGTTGGACCGGCATCCCGGTTACTCGGCTGGTCGAAGGCGAACGTGACAAGCTGCTCAAGCTCGACCAGCTGCTGCACCAGCGGGTCATCGGCCAGAACGAAGCCGTGCAACTGGTTGCCGATGCGGTGATTCGGGCCCGAGCCGGGATCAAGGATCCGCGTCGCCCCATCGGCTCCTTTATTTTCCTCGGCCCGACCGGCGTCGGCAAAACCGAACTGGCCAGAGCCCTGGCCGAGGCGCTGTTCGACAGCGAGGAGAACATGGTACGCATCGACATGTCGGAGTACATGGAGAAGCATGCGATCAGTCGTCTGATCGGCGCTCCACCCGGCTATGTCGGTTTCGAGGAAGGGGGACAACTGACCGAGGCGGTGCGCCGACGCCCTTACTGCGTGGTGCTGTTCGACGAAATCGAAAAAGCCCACCACGATGTGTTCAATGTACTGCTTCAGGTTCTTGATGATGGTCGCATTACCGACTCTCACGGACGCACGGTCGATTTCAAAAACACCGTGGTGATCATGACATCGAACATCGGCTCGCACCATCTGCTGGAAGGGGTCAGTACAACCGGCGAACTCAGCGAGGGCGCGCGCCAGCTGGTGATGAACGACCTGCGCGGCGCCTTTCGTCCCGAGTTTCTCAACCGGGTCGATGACATCGTGCTGTTCAAGCCTCTTTCTATTACTGAAATCGAACAGATCGTCGACCTGCAGATCACCGACTTGCGCCGGAGGTTGTCTGGTCGCGAACTGCAACTGGAGTTGTCCAAAGAGGCGCGCCAGTTTATCGCCCGCACAGCCTACGATCCGGTGTTCGGTGCCCGACCAATCAAACGCTACCTGCAGCACCGGCTGGAGACTGTCATCGGCCGAGCCCTGATTGGCCAGCATGTCCTTCCCGGCAGTCTGGTGCGCATCGGCCTGGACAACGGGCAGCTGCAAGTCGACTTTCTTTCCCCTGTAAGTCAATAATTCATCGAATCTCTTGGATTTTTTTAAGGGTGGTGATAGAGTTTTTCGCTGAGAGGAGGTAGGGCAGAATGGCAGTGCCACGACGCAAGCGTTTTGGAGAGATTCTGGTTGAGGCCAAGGTGGTCGATGAACCGACCCTGAATCGCGCTCTTGAGCGCCAGAAGCAGAGCGGAAAACGCCTTGGCCAGGTCCTGGAAGAACTCGGTGTGGTCACAGAACGCGACATTGCCGCGGCCCTGGCCCGACAGTTCGGATTCAAGACGGTCTCCAACCTCTCGCGCGCCTCATTTCCACCTGAGCTCTTAAAGCTGACCGATGGCGACACCGCCATGGACAAGCTGGCCTTTCCGCTCAAAAAGGATGGCAACGTCCTTTACCTGGCAATGGTCAATCCTCTGGACATGGAGTTTATCGACAAGCTGGCTTTCAGCGCCGGAGTTCGTATCGTCCCCTGTGTGACCACCCCCAGTGAAATCCAGACCGCCGTCAACCGCCACTATTACGGCATATCCCCGCAACCGGTCAGTTTTGTGGAAGAGGATCGCGACGACTGGTGGACGATTCTGGTGGTCGATGATCAGGAACTGGTCAGAGCGGCCGTGCTGGCGGCGCTCAAGCGTGAAGGTTACAACCTGCTGGAAGCCCCCAACGGTGCCGACGCCCTCAAGTTGACTGTACAGAAGATGCCGCACCTGATCATCTCCGACACCATCATGCCGCGCATGGACGGTTACGAGCTGTTCCGGGCCATTCAGGCCAACCTCAAGATCAAGCATATCCCGGTGGTCGCCCTGTCATCGAAATCCTCCGCTGAAGAGGAGGCCAAGCTTCTCGAATTGGGCTATTTCGACTTCATCGCCAAACCGATCAACCCGGTGCGCCTGGTCGCCAGGATCAAGCGCGCCCTGCGCCTGATCTACGGCAACAGCCCACCTCCCCGCTACTGAAGCCCCCATTGACCCCTCATGATTGGCTGTCGTTTTTTACTTGCCCTGCATCTTTAATCGTGTATAATTTACGAAAATAGTCATAATTGACAAGGGGGTGCACTATGCGCTTCGACATTATCTGTAAACCTGAGACCGGAGCCCGTGCCGAACAGGCTCTCGCCAACGTGCAGCGGGCCCTCGCCGAGATGGGAGTTCAGGCAGAGGTCCACCTGTTTCGTGACCGGCGAAAAATGGTCGACTACCGTATCTACGTAACGCCAGCTCTGATTGTCGATGATGTGGTCCGGGTTGCTGGCCGCGTTCCCGAGGTTCAGGAGATCAAGGCGTTCATTGCCGAACGCCCGCGTTATCTGCAGAGCGACTCGGCAGTCGCCTGACCTCAACTGAGCGGACCAGTCTCGTTGCTATCAGGTCCAGGTTAAGCAAAAGCGGGCTCCCGATGGGGGCCCGCTTTTTTCTTTTTCTTCCAAGCAAAAGAGACCTTAGGGTCAGGCTACCCCCTCCCACTCTTGTAACGTTTCAACCAGATTTGCAACTGCTCCTCCTCATTCTCCAACTCGAAGGCGTTGACCAACCCGCGGCGAAGGGACACGGCAACCGCACGATTTCGGAGATTGAAAGCGTCACCGACCTTTTCACTCTGAAACTGCTCGTTGTCGATTCCGAGTTTGCCGTATAAAGAATTCAAACGACTCTGCACGCCGCGCCGCGACAGGTAGCGGCGCTGGGCGATCAGGTTGTCGGTCAGACCGAGGGAGATATCGAGCAACGCCTCGTACTCGATATCGGAGAGTGCAGTCTGGGTATGCCCGGTGCGCCCCTGGACCTTGCGCACTTCCGGATCGACCCAGCACTGCTCCTCGAACAACACCGTCGCCATGGCTGAGGAGATCCGTTCCCGGGTCGCCGATTTGAGCACGTAACCATAAACTGTTTCCGGGGGAACCGCCTTTGCCAGCGCTCGCACATACATCTCGTCCTTGAACTGACTCCAGAAGACAATTCGCGCCTGGGGCTTCTGCTCCCAGAGTGCCCGAGCGAACTCCACACCGTTCAGCTGCGGCATCTGGATGTCGCTGATCACCAACGGCAGCTCCTGGCACAAGGCAAGCTCAAGAGCCTGCTGGCCATTGGGGGCATGCTCGATGCGGCACGATTGGGGCCATTCAGCCACCATCTTCATCAGGAACTCAAGATCCTTGGGGTTGTCTTCGGCAATAATCAGGGTCACATCGTCCATCGGCTTCATTCACTCCGTTTGGGCTGTCCGGGCAAAGGCATGATGACCTCGAAACGGGTCCCCGTTGAGAATCGCGACGGGCCCCATTGGGCTTGGGCACCCAGCACCCTTACCCGCTCGAGTATATTGTGCAGGCCGCGCCCGCCAGAACCACCAGGCGCTGCAGGCTGGAAGCTGAACCCCCGACCATTGTCCTCGACAGCGATCACCAACTGCGAGCCACGCAGCAACAGGCTAACCTCCAGGATCGTTGCCCCGGCATGACGCAGCGCGTTATTGACCGCCTCATTGACGACGCGATACAGGCTGAGCTGCGCCGGTTTCGGCAGAGGGAGATCAGCAACCTCATCGCTCGCCAGAAGATGACAGTCCGGGGCTCCTGACCCGACACAGACCTTCTCCAGGTGAGACTCCAGGGCGGCAGCCAGCCCGAGGATATCGAGAGTTTGCGGATGGAGGTCATCCATCACCCCCCGCAGGTTACCAATGGCCCGCTGCAGGTCTGCTCCAATGGCTGAGACCTTTCCCTGGCAATCGGCCTGGTCGTCGAGTTGCTCCAAACCACGGCGTACAGCGGAGAGGTCAGCCAAGGTCTGATCATGGATATCCATGGCGATTCGCCGCCGCTCCTCTTCAGCCCCTTCGAGCAGTTTCTCAGCAGACACAACCCTGATCAACTGTTCGGTCATCCGATTGATCGAGGCGCTGAGCATGTCGAGTTCATCCTGAATCTTCTCTGGAGCCGGAGGTGGGCTGAGATCTCCTTGGACAATTCGCTCGGCGCTGTCGGACAGCGCCTTGAGTCGTCGCAGAATCCCGCGAGCAAAAGTGAGGGAGAGCGCAATCCCTATCAAGATCGCCAAGCCGAGGACAATAATCGTCACGAAGGCGGTCTGGGCCACTAGCTCGTCGATATCCTCCCGATGCATGGAGGCCACCTGGTTGCGCTGATTGTTGAAGGTCCCAAGGTGCTGGGTCAGCTGTGGCAACAGCAGGCCAAGTGATTCGGAGAAATATTCGATGCGAATCCCGTGTTCCGGGTTCAACCCGCTGACCGCTTGATTGAGCAGGGCGAACGAAGCCGGCGGGATCAACGCCGACCCCTTGATGCGGTCAAGGGATTGGTCGAGGTGGAGGTGAAGCTCGGTCATCTGCTCCAGAAGGCTCGTCTGCGGGGCATGCTGTTGCTCCATCATGTGCAGAACCGACTGCATTCGCTTGGCGGCCATTTCGGCTTCGGCCAAAGCGATAAATCCAGCCTTGAGTTCCTTGGCCTGCTGCCGTTTGACAGAGAGATCCCAGTAAGTGAACTGCAGGAAGGCGAGCAGCAGGGTCATCAGCAGCAGGACCACTGACGGAGCCATGATGATCTGGTGTTTCAGAGCAAGGCGCATGTTCGATTCATAGCATAAGCGAGCTGTTGAAACACTGTGGAATTGCACAGTCACCGACCCCGCTTCAATCGGCATCTGTACAGTTTCAGCCCCCTGAAGGCGGAGGCCGATTTGCAAGGAACCGGCCCCCGCAAACGACCCTGCACATCAATCCCTACTTGATCGTGAGGGTGGTGTAAAACAGGGTCTGCCGACGTTGCACCAGCAAGCGCAACACCTGACCCGATACTGCTTTAGCTGCCTGGCTCTGGAAGCCGGCAACCGAGTCGGTCTGCACCCCATTGATCTCAAGCAGCAGGTCGCCGGGCCGCAGGTTGGCCGCAGCGGCCGCTCCGTCAGGAACCACCCGGGTGATCACCACCCCCTGCCCCTTTTCCAGATCATAGCGCTCGGCCAGTTCACGGCTCAGTTCCGTCACATGGAGACCGAGAACCTCCTCGGCTTTATCCGCTCCTAAATGGGGAGAAGCGGCCTGTTTGTCATCGAGCTGTCCGATTTCAACTTCGATCTCCCGTTCATTGTCCTCCCGGAAAACCTTGACCTTGACGGACTTCCCGACCGGGGTCACAGCAACTAGGCGCGGCAGGTCGTTCATCTCGTCGATATCCTGACCGTCATAACCGATGACAATGTCGCCCCGTTTAAAGCCGGCCCGGTCGGCTGGTGAATCCTTGACGACATCCGTGACCAAGGCTCCTCGGGCTTTATCGAGCCCGAAACTTGCCGCCAGCTCGTCGTTCAGTGGCTGGATGGTCACCCCCAGCCAGCCGCGAGTCACATGGCCAGCTTCGCGCAGTTGAGGAATAATCTCCTTGGCCATATTGACCGGGATAGCAAAACCGATCCCCTGGCCGCCGGCAACGATTGCGGTGTTGATACCGACCACCTCGCCACGCATGTTAAACAGCGGTCCTCCGGAATTGCCCGGATTGATCGAGGCATCGGTCTGGATAAAATTGTCATAAGGACCTGCTCCGATGACCCGCCCTTTGGCCGAGACGATTCCAACCGTCACAGTCTGCTCCAACCCGAAGGGGTTGCCGATGGCCATCACCCATTCACCGACCTTAAGCTGGGTACTGTCACCAAGCCCGGCCATCGGCAGGTTGTCGCCTGCTTCGATCTTGACCAGAGCCAAATCGAGTTTCGGGTCGAGGCCACGGACTTCACCGGTAAACTCACGACCGTCGGAGAGCTTGACCTTAATCTCGTCGGCACCATCAACCACATGGTCATTGGTAAGGATATAACCGTCTGCCGAGATGATGAACCCGGTCCCTAAGGAGCGCTCCCGATGAGGGCCGCGCCGGGGGTTGTCCTGGAAAAACCGTTCGAAGAAATCGTCGAACAGGTCCTGACCGCGACCTTGCGGACCACGCTGCAAAGGACTGCGTTGGGCCACGGTCTTGGCTGTGCTGATATTGACCACCGCGGGTTTGAGCTGTTCAACCAATTCCGTAAAGTTGGGAACTTCCGCCAGAGCCGGGCTGCTCCAGGACCAAGCCAGGAGCATGGCAACAAGGGTTGTCAGAGACAGACGGATCGGATTCATGACTTCGCCTCCATCGATTGAAATTTGGGCAACGATCTCGCGGCAAGTTTTGGAGAGGGCAAGGAGCAACCACTCAGTAGAGTCGATGATCCGGACACCCAGCCTAACTCAGTGCACGCAGACAGTTGACAGTGATTTCGGTCAATGTAGTAACGCGAAGTCAGGGTGTCAATCTTCGGAACCACAGATCGAAACTGAGGAAATGAACAGATCGACGGTTAGTTGATGAGGAGGGCCCCTTTGAAATCGTTCTCCTCTGGGCCCTTGAGAGGCAACTTGACCGTGAAGTGACTCCCCNCTCCCCTCGCCAACCGTGGAAGTCACACTGATCGATCCGCCATGGGCCTCCACAACCCACTTGACAATCGAAAGCCCCAGTCCTGCCCCGCCATCCATGCGATTGCGGGCTTTGTCGACCCGATAGAAACGGTCGAAGATATGTGGAAGATCCTCGGCGGGGATGCCGATCCCGGTATCCTCAATGCCGATCAGGGCATATGCTCCATCCACCGAAAGGATGATTTTCAGTTTTCCCTCGGACGGAGTGTACTTGATCGCATTGGCCAACAGGTTAAGGAACATCTGGCGCAACCGCAACTCATCGCCGCGGATCCTCACCTCTTCAAGAACCTGCAACTGCAACTTGACCGAGATCTGTTTCGGGGCGGCGATGATTTTCCCCTGCAGGTAGAGTTCCTGCAACAGGTCGCTGAGACTGAGAGGCTTCAACTCCAGCTTCAGTTCACCCGCTTCACTCTTGGCCAGCGCCAGCAGGCTCTCGATGATCCGTTCCATACGGTCGATCTCTTCCATGTTGGAATGCAACATATCGCGGAATTCTTCGACCGTCTTCCCCCAGCGCAAGGCAACCTCGGTTTCGCCACGCAGGATTGTCAGCGGTGTGCGCAACTCATGGGAAGCATCACCAGAAAATTGGCGAATGCGGCGGAAGGAATTTTCAAGGCGACCGAGCATCTGGTTGAGAACCGTCGCCATCATCGACATCTCATCTCGTTTCGTCGAAACCGGCAACCGCTGACCGAGCTTGTCGGCGGTAATGCTCTGAGCCGCTTCCGTCACCTCGATAATCGGTGACAGCAGCCGATCGGCCAAAAACCAGCAGCCGAGGCAGAGCCAGAAGATGGCGAACGGTCCGACCACCAGGTAGATGGTTCTCAGGTTTTCAACGGTATCGTGCATCGGCCCCTGATGTTTGCCGACCTGAATCACGCCAAGGAGGTGCCCCTCCTTGGTGACCGGATAAGAGAGCAACCGCAGCTCATGCAGACCTTCCGAAGGATGATCATGCTGAACGGATTCGAGGTGGGGTTTCAACCAGCGCACCTGCTGACGGGCCACAGGGCCGAACGTCAGATCCTGCTCGAGCAGGTTGTGAGAAAAACAGCTCGACTGCAGGCTGTCGTCGCGCAACAGCAGATAGGCCCCCCAGTTGTATTTGTGTGCCAGCCCCATCATGGCATCACAACCCTGTTGCTCATTTTCCTCCAGGAACAACTGGCCTTTTTCCGCTTCGAGAATCTCGGCAATCTCATACAGCTCATGGTCGAGCTGCTTGTGCAGATTATTGGAAAAATAGTGATAGGAAAACAGGGCGCTGACTGCCAGAATGGCAGCCAGCGTCAATGCATACCAGAGGGTGAGGCGAACCCGGATCGAGTTCAGGGGAGAAACGTCCAACGACCTACTCCTCTTTGAGGACGTAACCGACTCCGCGGACCGTATGAATCAACTTCTTGCTGTAATCGCGATCGACCTTTTTGCGCAGATAATTGACATAAACATCGATGATGTTGGTAAAGGAATCGAAGGTGTAGTCCCAAACCTGCTCGGCAATCATGGTGCGGGTCAGGGTCTGTTCGGGGTTGCGCATGAAATACTCGAGCAGCGCATACTCCTTGGCGGTCAGCTCAATCTCACTGTTGCTGCGCCAAACCTTGTGAGCCACCGGGTCAAGACGCAGGTCTGCGTAGGTGATTTCGGCACCACGCTCCTGAGTCCCCCGTCGCACCAGGGAACGCACCCGGGCCAGCAGCTCGGCAAAAGCGAAGGGCTTGGTCAGGTAATCGTCGCTGCCGGAATCAAGACCGGCAACAATATCTTCGACGGTGTCCTTGGCGGTCAGGCACAAAACCGGGGCACTGACCCCTTTGCTACGCAGTGCTTTGATGGCTTCCAGCCCATCCATCTTCGGCAACATGACATCCATCAGAATCACATCATAGGTGTTGGCAGCACCGAGTTCGACACCTTCCTCTCCATCGTAGGCCAGGTCGACACTAAACCCTTCCCCTTCCAGACCACGCTGGATAAAACTGGCCACTTTCTTTTCATCTTCAACAACGAGAATGCGCATGACTATAATCTCCTTTTCAACTGGTTGTGGGCGGTTTCCACTTCAACCGAAACCAGGCCTGTGCAATGTTGAAACGTTCACTTGAGCTTCAGTTTGACCAACACCTCGTTGGCGGTCTCTTCAATTGACTTCCCCGACACATTGATCACCACCCAGGGGTGATGACGGAAATAGCTACGGGCATATTTCAACTCCTCTTCGATCTCCTCGTAGTCAGCATAGGCAGCCTTGGGATCCTGGCCAAGGTTGCGCAGCCTCGCCGCCCGCAACTCAACCAATCGCTGAGGGTCAATCACCAGTCCTGCCACGCGCTGCGGATCGGCATGGAACAGTTCCTCCGGAGGGTCGATCCCCTTGACCAGCGGGATATTGGCCACTTTCCAGCCCCGGTGAGCCAGATAGATCGACAACGGAGTTTTACTGGTTCGTGACACGCCGACCAGAACAATGTCGGCATGCCGCAAGTTACGAGGTTCCTGGCCATCATCATGTTTGACTGTGAATTCGATGGCTTCGATCCGCCGGAAGTAGGCTTCATCAACGCCATGCAACAGCCCAGGGGTCTCCTTTGGCGAACGACCGAAGGTATCGGCCAGCTTCATTAACAACGGCGTCAGCAGATCGATACTGACCAGCCCCAACCCATCGCACTCATTGTGAATCAGCTGAGCCAATTCACGATTGACGATGGTGTAGACCACCAGAGCACCTTTTTCCAAAGCTTCGTCGAGAGCTTCGTAGACCTGGTTTTTGGTACGGACATTGTTGATCCGCTTGACGCTGGCCGGCTTGTCGCGAAACTGGGTGAGCGCCGCCATCACCATTTTTTCGGCGGTTTCACCCGTTGCATCCGAGAGCAGGTAGATTGCCTTGCTTTGCGTCATCAGTAATTTACCCCGGCCAGTCATCTCTTGGTGAAAGTTCGTAAATTTAAAGAGCGACCGTGCGAGAGTCTTTTGTGCGACATTGTGTGCACAATTCACACATAAAGAATAAGACTCATTAGATAAGTCTATCTTCTAATGACAACAAACACATTGTCAACCCCTTAACATAAAATTAGGCATAAATTTCGTTGCAAATGCCCCTCATCTCGGATAAACAGGCCCAATGTACAAACGATGGCTGGAAATTCGTCTATCGGTGAACGACTCTGCTGTCGACCTGGTCAGCCAGATTCTTGCCGATCTCGGCTCCGTCGGGATCATTGCCGGTGAGCAGAAGCTCGACACCTTCATCGCTCCAGACCCGGATCTTTTCCACAACGCTCCGGTACTCCGGGCCTTCTTCCCCTTCCCTGCCGACCCGACATCTTTTAGCGACGTCGTTCGCCAGGAACTCAAGGCGCTGCAGACGTTTCTTCCCGACTTTGAACTGCCTGACCTGGAGTTTCATGACCTGCAGAATGCCGACTGGGCCCACGACTGGCGTCAGCACTTCCCGCCATTGCGAATCGGACAGCGACTTGTGGTCTGCCCCTCCTGGGTGGAGTGGCCCGAAGAGCAGGGACAGATTGTCCTGACCCTCGACCCCGGCCAGGCGTTCGGCACCGGGACTCATGCCACCACCGGCCTCTGTCTGGAACAGATCGCCGAACTTTGCGACAGCCCCCAGCCTCCGGCCACGGCCCTCGACGTCGGAACCGGCTCTGCCATTCTGGCCATGGCGGCCGTCGCACTGGGAGTCGAATCTGTGGTCGCCTGCGACATCGACCACCAAGCCTGCCTGGTCGCCCTGGAGAATGTCCGCCACAACGGGCTGCAGACACAAATCGAGGTCACCGACAGCCCCCTCGAGGAGATCACCGGACAGTTCGACCTGTTGTTAGCCAACATTCTCGCCGCAGAAAACATTCGTCTCGCCCAACCGTTCATTGACCGCCTCAACCCTAACGGGATTCTGCTCCTGTCGGGCATCCTCGCCGAGCAGGAATCGCAGGTGAGCGAAGCATACGCCGCTCTGCCGGTGGATCTGGTCGAGGTTCGCCATCGCGAAGAGTGGATCTGCATGGTGTACCGCCGCCATGGCTGACCCCCCACGCTTTTTTGTCACTCCAGAAGCACTCCGCCAAGACCCGGCGGTCATTTCCGGTGAGCCCTTTCACCACCTGCAACGGGTTCTGAGGCTCCCCCTTGGCAGCCCCCTGTTGCTCCTCGACGGTACAGGGAATCGAGCCTACGCCAAACTGGCGCAGATCAAGAAGTCCCTGGCTTTAGCCAGTGTCGTCCGACGCGACACAGCCAGAGAGACCGCCCTGCCAATCGTCCTGATGCAGTCGCTGCCCAAAGGGGACAAGTTCGATCTGACCCTGCAAAAAGGGACGGAACTGGGAATCACCGTTTTTCAGCCTCTCACCAGTCGATACTCAATCCCGGAGCTGCCACCGCAACGACTGGCAACTCGGTTGGCACGCTGGCAAAAGATTGTTCAGGAAGCCTGCCGCCAGAGCCGACGCGACCTGCTGCCAGAGGTGAAACCGCCCATCTCGCTGCAGACTGCCATCGGGCAAACTGAGCAGCAAGGACTGAAACTGATGCTCTGGGAAGCGGCAAGCCAACCCTTGGCCGAGGTTCTGCCAAAGGCTCCCCCCCGACAGGTCGTGCTGCTGGCCGGCCCGGAAGGAGGGTTCTCTGCCGAGGAGGTCGACTTGGCCCGCATTGCAGGCTTTCTCCCGGTCCACCTTGGCCCAAGGATTTTGCGTACCGAAACTGCGGGGTTGGCAGTCACTCCGGTTTTACAGTATCTTTACGGCGATTGGTCGTGCAACCCACCGGAATCTGTCAGTCCCGATTGAGGAGAATTTTCATGAAGTGTCCCAAGTGTGGCTATCACAGCTTTGACCATCTCGACAGTTGCAACAAATGCGGGGGCGACCTTGTCGAGCACAAGACGAAATTCAACCTGCGCGGCTTCTACAGCGTGGAGCAGGCTAACGAGACTTCTGAAGCAATGCAGGAAGAGACGGAACTGTCGGAAAATTCTGCCGCTGCCCCCACCGATTTCGGCTTTGATTTTCTCGAAGAGCAAGAGTCTGATGCAACCCCGCCGGGTGCCGACCTGGGCGCTGTCGAAAATGCAGCACCCCCTGGGCAAAAAGCAACGATTGCCGGAGACGGGATTTCCCTTGAAGATGATTCCGAATTCAGCCTCGACCAGCCATTCGGTGTTGATGGCGAAAATGTCCCGGCCGACGACCAGTCCGGCTCGTCTTCGGGCAACAAATCTTCTTCCGATTTTTCGCTATAAGATAAAGGCTTTTCACCTTAAACCAGCCAGCCTCTAGCTCAAGATACCCGGGGCGGCGTTTGGCGAAACGCCATTTGACTTTATTGCTGTCTGTCGCTAATCTTTCGCTGAAAACTCACTCGACGGGAGGACCTGATGAACCTATATCGCATGATAGCTCTTGCTCTGTTCTGCCTGCTGTTGACCGCTTGCGCCGGCTCGCAGGGGACTGCTCTGGTCAGCCAGAATCAGCAGAAGTTCGAACAGATCGATGAACGGGCCACCCTAAGCGCCGCAGACGAGGTTTTTATCAGCCTCAAGAAAGCCATTTCAAACCACTACTATGTCAATCAGAAGCTCAAGGTAACCCGGGTCTACATGAACGAGTTCAGCAGCAGTCTCGATGACGAGGGCCTGCTCAAAAACTACCTCTCCCAGCATATCCGCGAGAATATTGAGGGCGCCAACCAGTTGACCCTTGGCGATTTCGCCACCACAGGTGTTGACTGCATCCTCGATCTTGGCCTGGAAAACATCGGGCGCAACATGGTCAAAATCACCTCCAGTATCATTGACAACAGTTCCGGGAGAACCGTTGCCAACTATTCCAAGGTCTACCCGGAAAGCGTTTTTTCAACCGACGATGTCAGGGTCTTTGCCAACCGTTTCAATGCCGAAATGAACCGGCGCCAGGAATACGGCAACACCCGCCTGATGGTTCTGGTCGACACCAAAGGCAAGGGCTTTGACGACTATGAGGTTCACCAAAGCACCTATAGCAGCAATTATTCCGGTGGGGGCAACGCAAACCTTCAGTACAGCGATTCCGACAACTACTCGGCAGATGCCTCCGGCGACTACGGCTATAGCGGTCAGCGCAGCAGCACCTACACCTCGAAGACCAAACTTGGCCGCATCCTGGTCTACCCGACCGATGTCGAGGTTCATGTCGATGGGCGGCCTTACCAGGTCAACTCGGAAGGTCTAGCCTTCGATCAACTGGTCAAGCCCGGACAACACAAGGTGTTCGTGACATTTCGCGAGGGCTCCTGGGATGGGACGACCAACACCGAGTACAAGGGGAAGCGCTACTCGAAATCGTTCATGGTCGATATGAGAAAAGATCAGACCCTGCGCTTTGAGCTCGCCCTCGGGTTCGATAACCAGCAGCCCAAGATTGACTCTCAGACCAAGGATATCACCGGCCAACTCTGAGAACGGGAGTGCGCCAGGAGGTCGTCTCCGCTGCCCGGGGGTGTCTGGCCGCTCTCGCCGCAGAAAAATATCCCCGCCAGCATAAACGCCAGCGTCTTGACTGGGGGGAGGCAAGCCCGTCTCCCTGAAAAGTTAACCGTCAACGAATGAAGTTGGTAAACTGTTTGGTCTCTCGCTCTGGCGGGGGAACCGCCTCCTTACCATGCTCCCGTAATTTCATCAACCACGCCATGTTCTTGCCGAGCACGCGCATGATCTGCACTCCCTCGAGGTCCTGGGTGACTTCACCTGGCACCCGACCATGAATCACGTTCCAATAGTTCGAGGTTGGCATCAGCATCTCGGCATAGTTGAGAAAGTTGTTCAGCTGGTCAAAAGTCGGCAGTCCCCCGGAGCGGCGCACAGCCACCACTGCGGTTCCAACCTTGTGGCGGAACATGCTGTTGTTGACCCCGGCGACGAAAAAAGCACGGTCGAGAAATGACTTCATGGTTCCACCGATGGCTGCAAAGTGGACGGGTGAGCCAAGGATGACACCATCGGCCTGCTTCATCTTCTGGATCCAGTCATTGACGTCGTCACCGCCAAGCACACACTTTTCATCCCTGTTTTTGACGCACCGGTAACAGGCTGTACAACCCCGAACCGTCTTGTTGCCAACGTGAACGATCTCGGTCTCGATCCCCTCGCCTTCCAGTTCGGCGGTGACCAGTTGCAAAGCATGCCAGGTATTCCCCTCCTTGTTGGGGCTGCCGTTGAATGCCACTGCTTTCATAGAGTTTGTCTCCTGATTTGTGGATGCCAGAAAAATGAAGGATGGTCACAGCCAGTGAAAGCTGACGTCTTGGACAAAAACGCCTTTTGAACGTTGGGATGCTCTCAGAGTATAACTGGTCCTTGCGCTTCTGTAGTACGCGAACGAAGAGAAAAATTTGCTAAGGACTGCAGCCCTCCGGCTGGCACCACCAGAAAAGGCCCGGTCACCCGGGCCTTTGAAGGAGATAATGCATAACGGGGCTCAGCCAATCGCCTTGGTGATCATCCCTTCAAGCTGATTTTTCGGGACGGCACCAACCACCTGGTCGACCACCTGGCCGTCTTTGAACAAAATCATGGTCGGAATACCGCGAACCCCGAACTGTCCCGGAGTGGCTGGATTTTCATCGACGTTGAGCTTGCAGATCTTGGCTTTGCCGTCGAAAGCGTCGGCCAGTTGGTCGATTACCGGAGCAATTGCCTTGCAGGGGGCGCACCAGGAGGCCCAGAAATCGACAAGAACCGGCACTGAGGATTGGTTGACTTCGCTTTCAAAGCTGCTGTCGGTCAGCTGGACCACTTTATCACTTGCCATAAGTCATCTCCTTGATCGTATCAATTTGAAATATGCGACTTTCACAATATATAGTACAGTGCCAAAAAATCAAGGCCTAACTTGCGTCTTGACCGGATATTGACTGCAATCGCGGCTAATCAGTTGATCTGAACATCGTTTTTCGAAATAATGCGCTCTGCTTCTCGCCCACCAATGGAGTTGACATGATTCAGGAACAGATGGTCTGCGTGATTCTGGCTGCGGGGCAAGGAACACGCATGAAATCGGAGCTTCCCAAGGTCCTTCATCCCCTCTGCGGTAAACCGCTGCTCTGGCATGTAATGACTGCGGCTCAAAACTGCGGTGCCGAACAGGTCGTGGCTGTGATCGGCCACGGTGCCGAGCGAATTCGCGAGATGTTTGCCGAAAGCGATGTCCAGTTCGCCTTGCAGGCGGAGCAGCTCGGGACCGGGCATGCCCTGCTCTGTGCCGAGGACCACCTGAGCAGCTTTGAAGGCGATCTGCTGCTGCTCTGCGGCGACGTCCCTCTGTTGCGTACCGAAACCTTGCAGGGATTGCGCGCCGCCCATCGCCGCACCCAGGCTGCCGTGACCGTGCTGACGGCACAGCGGCAACAACCAGCCGGTTACGGTCGGATCGTGCGAGGGGACACAGGTGTCGAGCGCATCGTCGAGGAGCGCGATGCAACAGAGCAGGAAAAGCGTATCGACGAAATCAACACCGGCATCTACCTGTTTCGTATGCCGTGCGCCTTCGATCTGCTGCGCAACGTGAGCAACCAGAACGCCCAGGGGGAATACTACCTGACAGACATTGTTGCCGCTGCCAAAGCAGCTGGCGAAAAGGTCGCGGCTCACCTCCTCGGCGATCCTCACGAGGCGATGGGGATCAATGATCGCCTGCAACTGGCCGAGGCGACGGCGCTGATGCGCAATCGCATCAACCGGCAGCATCTGCAGAACGGTGTCACCCTTATCGATCCGGAAACAACCTACATAGACATGGGAGTCTCCATTGGCTCCGACACCATCGTTCACCCGGGAAGCCACCTGCATGGTGCCACCGTCATCGGGGCCGGGTGTGTGATCGAGCCAGGGGTGATGATGCGCGACTGTCTGATCGGTGAGCGGGTTCACCTTAAGTCCGGTTCGGTTTTGGCCGAATCGCGGGTTGGCAACGACTGCGCCATCGGTCCGATGGCCCATCTGCGGCCCGGGACAGTGCTGGCCGGCCATAACAAGCTTGGCAACTTCGTCGAGACCAAGAAGGCCGAACTGGGGGAGCGTGCTCAGGCCAGCCACCTCACCTATCTCGGCGATGCGACCATTGGCCGCAACGTCAATATCGGCTGTGGCACCATCACCTGCAACTACGACGGGGTCAACAA
>PKTY01000299.1 GCA_002869725.1 Desulfuromonas sp.
GGGGTCGAACCCGTACAGGATTACTCCCGAGGGATTTTAAGTCCCTTGCGTCTGCCAGTTCCGCCACCCGGGCACATCGTGTAGACTGCGCTCATTATTAATGCATTTACGAAACTACTGTCAACCGGAGGTTTGCCGCCGATGAAAGATCAATTGCAGTGTCCCTCATGTGGCAACGAAGTACTGCGCTACCGCAGCCCCTTCCCCACTGTCGATGTCATCGTGCTGATCGAAAATCAGGTTGTCCTTATCGAGCGTGGCAACGAACCAAAAGGCTGGGCACTGCCCGGTGGTTTCGTTGACTACGGTGAATCTCTCGAACAGGCCGCATATCGCGAAGTTGCTGAGGAGACAGGCCTGACGCTAGT
Source organism: Desulfuromonas sp. (assembly GCA_002869725.1). Lineage (GTDB taxonomy): Bacteria > Desulfobacterota > Desulfuromonadia > Desulfuromonadales > BM103 > BM103. Next base: position 369 of record PKTY01000299.1, read on the forward strand.
CGACCTGCGACAGTTTCGTGCCTACTCCGACCCTGCTCGTGACCCGCGCCAGCACAACATTTCGATGGTTTTTATCGCCAGCGGAGAGGGTGAACTGCGGGCCGGGGATGACGCGGCAGCAGCCAAGCTGTTTCCTCTGGAGCAGTTACCACACCCACTCTGTTTTGACCACAGTCTTATTCTCGCCGACTATATCGCCAGCATCTAAACTCAGCCCTGAGGTATGAAGCAGATCTCGGGAACCCGCGGCAACAAACCGTACTTGCAGCAGAGGGAGAAATAGCGGAGTAAACCCTGCAGGTGCTCGCCAGAAAGATCGTAGGAAAGTTCGCGCCAGTATTTGATCATCTCAGCGGAGTCCAGCTCTCCCTGCCCCTTCCTTGAACTGGCGACCTCGTCAAGCCGCTCAAAGGACAGAGAACGCGCCTGCTGAAGTTGGCGGGCAAAGTCCAGCAAAGCGGCCCGGTCTCCCTCAACAGCCTGACGACGCACGATCCACAGGGCAAAGACGAACGGCAAGCCGGTATATCGATACCAAAAATCGCCAAGGTCGATAATCTGCGCCATTCCCGAATATTTTTGTGCTGCAGCCAAAGCCCGGTCGCCGATCAGCAGGGAAGGTGTACCCCGCTCCAACAAGGTCTCGACCGGTTCCTGGGGAATGCGGCAAACCACCTGCGTAAACCCCATGAACTCTTGAAGCAGGATTTTCAGCAGATTGACCGAGGTAGCCGACTCGCCCGTGAGGGCAAACTCCTGGTTTTGCAGAGTCTCCAGAGGAGCCGGGCAGAACAACAGCACACTGCGCACCGGACCGATGCTACTGATCGAATGTCCCGGAATCAGCAGGTAATCATCGGCATGGAGTCCATATTCAAAAGATGAGGAAGGGCAGGCGTCGATACGACCATCTGCCAGCATTTGGTTGAGCTCGGCAGGAACACCGCTGACAATCTCGCCACAAAATCCCGTATCCGGCAGGAAATGAAAGAACGGCGCCACATTCAGGTAGGAGATCTGTCCGATACGCAACGAGGAGGTCACCCCATCCCGTGATGCAACAGGGTTTTGCTCGTTCATCTCTTGAACGTCCAGCTGGCACATGAGAACTGTTCATCGTGCAGGCACTGCGCCCTCTTTTGCTCCCCGGGACTGAGTACCGATTCCTGCCAGTCGACACCGAGGGTCTCGACGAAAGCCTGCAGCAAAGACTCTTCAAGGTCGAGCAGAGTCAAGGGTCTGGGAGCCAGGGCTGATAACCAACCGACTTTGGCCAGCCGATCCGTCGCGGCAGTATCGATCTTGAGAATTTTCGTCAAAAGTGACAGGTCAAGGGTAAGGGGAATCGAGCCATGTTGCAGAAAAGCCTGGCCGCGTCGCTTCTGAGCGCTGCCGATCAGCTTGCGGTCCTTGGCGACCAGCTCATATTGAGCAGGAGAAGAGAAACAGAGCGCACGAGTTCCCCTCCCGTGCCCCGTTCCAGGTTTGCCTGGAACAAGTGAGGCATCAACGCCGAGATGCTTCAACGCAGTTTTAAGAACTTCGGCAATTGCCCGATAACAATCGAGAACCGTTCTGTTAAACGGCGGAGAATCGGTGCGAGCAACCAACGCGTAGGTCAGTTCGTCGGCATGCAAAACTGAACGTCCGCCGGTACTGCGCCGCACGACTACGACCCCAGCTTGTTGGCAGGCTTCAAGATCGACATCATCAATCGCCGATTGGCCATAGCCCAAAGTCAGGGTGGCCGGCTGCCAGCCGTACAGACGCAGGGTCGGGGCGGCATCCCCTTCGGCCAACGACTCGAGCAGAGCTTCGTCGATGGCCATGTTCATCGCTCCGGAAAGCTTACCGGAACGCAGCAGCCTCCATTGCCTCTGCCGGCAACCGGCCATTAGAGCTTGAGGCGTTCGATAAAACTGGTATCGACGTTCCCTTCGATGAAGTCCTTGTTGGCCATGATCCGCTGGTGAAACTCGATTGTGGTCTTCACTCCGCCGATTATGAACTCATCGAGAGCCCTGGCCATCCGCTTGATCGCCTCTTCGCGGGTATCAGCATGCACGATTAGCTTGGCGACCATCGAATCGTAGTGCGGCAGAATCGTGTACTGGTCATAAATTGCACTGTCGATGCGCACCCCAAGAACTCCGGGCGGATGGTACCCCTCGACTTTGCCGGGCGACGGAGTGAATTTGACCGGATCCTCTGCATTGATGCGGCACTCGATGGCGTGCCCCTGGATCTTGATATCTTTCTGCTGATAGCGCAGCGGTTCACCGTAAGCAGCGCGAATCTGCTCCTTGATGATATCGACACCGGTGATCATTTCTGTCACCGGGTGCTCGACCTGAACCCGGGTATTCATTTCCATGAAATAGTAGTTGTTGTTTTTGTCGAGCAAAAACTCCATGGTACCTGCGCTGGAGTAGCCGATGGAGCGGGCCGCTTCAACGGCGCATTGGCACAGCTCTTTACGTAGGGCCGGAGTCAGAACCGGGCATGGGGCTTCCTCGATCAGTTTTTGATGACGCCGCTGGATTGAACAGTCTCGCTCGCCAAGATGAATCACGTTGCCGTGCTTGTCACCGAGAATCTGCACCTCGACGTGGCGTGGCTGCTCGCAGTACTTCTCGATATAGACATCGGCGTTGCCAAAAGATGCCCGAGCCTCAGCACGAGCAGTGGCAAACAGGTTAGGGAGCGAAGCCGGCGAATGGACCACCTTCATCCCCTTGCCGCCACCACCTGCGGTGGCCTTGATGATTACCGGGAAGCCGATTTCCGAGGCGATTTTCTGCGCCTCATCGACAGTGGCGACATTGTCTTTGGTCCCGGGGAGGATCGGCACTCCGGCCTTGGTGACCGACTGGCGCCCGGCGATCTTATCCCCCATCAGGCGGATATTTTCGGCGGTCGGGCCAATGAAGGTCAGCCCACAATTCTGGCAGATTTCAGCAAACTCGGCGTTTTCGGCCAGAAACCCGTAACCGGGGTGGATTGCCTCGGCATCGGTGACCTCGGCGGCGCTGATAATCGCCTTCATGTTCAGGTAGCTCTCGGCACTCGGCGCCCGACCGATGCAGATACTTTCATCGGCAACCTTGGCATGAAGGGCATCGGCATCGGCCGTCGAGTGCACTGCCACAGTGCGAATCCCGAGTTCCTTGCAGGCCCGGATGATGCGCAGAGCAATTTCGCCGCGATTGGCGATCAGAATCTTGTGAAACATGCTGTCACTCCCTCGCGGCTAGAGACGTTTGACCTTGAACAGCGGCTCGCCATATTCGACCGGCGAAGCATCGTCCTTGAGAATTTCAATGATCTTGCACTTGAATTCAGCCTCGATTTCGTTGAACAGCTTCATCGCCTCGATCAGACAGACTGTCTGTCCAGCCTCGATCGTCGCACCGACATCGACAAAAGCATCGGCTTCGGGACTTGGCTTGCGGTAAAAAGTCCCGACAATCGGCGAATTAATTGTTTCGCTACCGTCATCGACCGGCTTCCCCTCGGCCGACTGAGCTGCCACAGGGGCAGCTGCAGCGGGCATTGAAGCCTGCTGAGGCGCGGCCGTAACCGTCGGTGCGGCAACCTGAATATATTCTTTTTCCGCTCCCCGGCGTATGTGGATGCGCTCCACTTCATTTTCCATTTCAAACTCGCTGATATCGCTGTCGGTAATGATCTTGACCAGCGCCTTGATATCCTTGATCTCCATGTTGACCTCCCTGGACAGATGGCCCGTATTTGCGGGCTGACAGTAAGATTTCTGAAAATTATTCAATGCCTCTATTGACAGGCAAGCTTCGCGGCTAGAAAGACCGTACC
>PKTY01000287.1 GCA_002869725.1 Desulfuromonas sp.
ACCACAAAGCGCTCGATAAAATGATCGAGAAAAAACAGGCGGTCGAGTCGCTGCTCCCTGAACAGGGTCGCCAACAGCTCTGTCATGAGGGTATCGCTCTGCTCCAGAGTCGGTAACGGCTTGTCCAGTCTCAACTCCTCTGCTACTCCCATCGCTGGAACTTCGATGGCGGTAACGGGGTGCTGAATCGGTGGCGGATCAACTTTGGGCGGGGGAGGAGGCTGTTGAACCATTGGTGCCGGAGTTGAAGGAGGTTGTTTAGTGGACCAGAAGTAGAACCCCGCAATGGCGGCAATCGCCAGACAGCCGAGCCAGAAGGGCCAGTTCTTCATGGTGACGATCTCCTTTCCCTGAATGCTCAACCCGGGGAGCCTACTCCCCTCAATCCCCTCCCGTCAGGGGAGGAGAGGCTAAAACCAAATCGGTTTTAGAGCATGGCCCGGTGGATCAGTTTACGCAGTTGGCGGGCTGATTGATTGTCGGAGTTGCGCTGCAGAGCCTGCTGGCAGTCGCTCAAGGCCTGGTCGTGCAAGCCGATTTCATAGTAACACTGGGCGCGTCCGAAATAGCTCTCCTCGTGGTCGCTGTCGATCTGCAAAGCTCGATCGAAGTCTCCCAAGGCCTGGTCGAACTGTTTGAGTATCCGATGGCACAGGCCCCGATTGCAGAGACTTCGGAGATTGCCGGGGTCGAATTTGAGAGCCGTGGTGAAATCCTTCAGGGCCAGGCGGAGTTCGCCAAGTGCGAACAAGGCCATGCCCCGATGGTTGTAAACCAGTGCGCGAACCCTTTTTTTCAGTTTCATTCCGAGCAGCCTGCCATAGAGGTCGATTGCCACCTGAAAATCGTTGTTGCTGTGGGCTTCTAGAGCCAAAAGCATCAGTTTCTCGAGGTCGCTGGCCAGGGTTGTCGGGATCGGGCCGAGCCGCAGGGCTCCAGCGGACATCAGCTGCGTGCCTGTTTGCTGATGAAGATGGGCCGGCTCTGCAGTCCAACTGTGATTGAGGCTTTCCCGACGTTTACGCCCCCGCTGGCGCAGCTCCTGCTGGAAGTCGCGAATTTCCTGAAAAATCAGATCAGACAGAGCCAGGGTCGCATTGAGAGACGCCAGTTTGCGGCGGATCGATTCATTGGGAAGGTCGATGTCCGACTTGTAGACCAGCTCATGCTCGACCTCGGCCCAGGCGTCCTGGAGAATGGTCCGAAGTTGAATTTCGCAGACTGGGTCGGTGCCAGGCATGGCTTCTCCGATCCCATCGAGGGGGTGACTGATCAGCAGGTGAACTGAATCGTAGCCAAACTCGCGGAAAGAGTGTTGAGTCCCTTTGTGCTCAACCTCGAGGATTTCATAGTGCTGGCGGAGCAAGCGTTCCACGGTTTCGACGTCGGCCAGAAAAGGGCAGACAATGCGTATGCCAAGAAAGTCCGAAAGCCCCGATGCGGCGAGGGCTCGTTGGTCGGTGGCATAGCGTCGTAATTTGTCGAAGTAGGCCGGGAAGCGTTTGATCCGGTATTTGATGGTCGGAGTGAAGCCGTTCTGCTCGAGAAGTTTTCGGATGCTGTGCTGCAGCTCCTGGAGGCTGGCTTCGTAAGCCGGGAGAAACGTCTGGTAAAGCCGTTTCAACTCCGACTTGTCAGGACGTTTATGGGTCATGGCGACTTCCAGGAGTCTGCTGCTCAGGGGCTGAGTGAGGGCCACGTCTGATCCGCTTGATGACCCATAGTGTCAGCAGGTAGAGGAGTGCGAACGGTGTGGCTCGGAACAGAAAGGCCAACCACAGTGACGAGTCCAAGTCGTAGCCGACAATCAGGCCGAAGAGGATCAGCGGAAATATCGAGACCAGGGGGACAGCGGCCAGTTCGCGCCAGCGCTTCTTGTAGCGTCGAAGCATCTGAGCTTGAATAACCAGGTAAAGGGGGGCGGAAATCAGCGTCACCAGGAACATGAACTCGTTAAGATCACCATGCCTGACCGGTGCAGGGTCGTAAAAATAGTCCTGCTTGCGACGTTCTGCCTTGCCGAGGTCACTGACCCATTCAGCGGCCTGTCGGGGAGAGCTCTGCTCGGCAGGTGCGGTGGCGCTATGCCAGGTCAGATCGATTGGCAGGCTGACGGTCCCTGTCTTTTGCCATTGGACATCGAGGAGTTCAATGCGGATCTCGTCAATGTGGGTTGCATTGTCGAAGTTAAGCCAGGCCAGAGCCTTTCCAGGACCCGATGCGTGCAGGGAAGGCTTGCTGGCCGAAAAGCCGACTTCGTGTATCTCGCCGGCGCGCAGAGCCCGAACCTGAAAACGCAGCGGGGCGCTACTGCTGTAGCTGACTCTAAGATAGGCCTTTTCACCGAAAGCAAGGGTCGACCCGCTGACCGGATCGACATCGATGGCCTCCAGGCTGGGGGCGGGCAAGGCATAGGCAGGGAATACCTGGCAGGGGATCAATCCCGCGAGCAAAAGCCAACAGGTCAGGAAAAGTCTGCTTCCGATCATATGTAGCCTTATGGAAAAGTTTTGAACAATAACCAGGGGAAAGTATATCCCGACTGGCCTGTATCTCAAAATATTTGTGCAAGACACGAGCTGTATGCTTCACCGCCGGTTGACAGCCCCAGGGCAAGTGGGTCATAAAGACCACACTCTAAAATTCCCAAGGAGACATAATCAAGTGATTAAGATCGACTTTGACAAGATGGGCGGGCTGATTCCGGCAGTTATTCAGGACCACGAAAGCGGCGAGGTGCTGATGGTTGCTTTCATGGACCAGAAGACCCTTGACAACACCCTGCGCGATGGCAAGACCTGGTTTTACTCCCGCAGTCGCAGCAAGTACTGGATGAAAGGGGAGGAGTCGGGCAATACCCAGGACGTGATGGAAGTCTACACCGACTGCGATGCCGACACGGTCGTGATCAAGGTCAAGCAGAACGGCCCAGCTGCCTGCCACACCGGAAACCGCAGCTGCTTCTATGTCAAGTGGGAGGGCGGCCAATGGGTCGAGCACTCCAATCCGCTGTTCGACCCGGATGAGGTTTACAAGAAAAAGTAACTCAACTGAGATGCTTATGAAGAAAGCATCCATTTACAGAGGTTTTGACATGGACAACCAATTGCGTCTCGGCATCCCCAAGGGGAGCCTGGAAAATGCCACCATCGAACTGTTTGCCAAGGCGGGCTGGAAAATCAAGACCAGCTCGCGCAGCTATTTCCCCACCAGTGACGACGACGATCTCAAGTGCAGCCTGGTCCGTCCCCAGGAGATGGCCAAGGTGCTTGAACGCGGCAAGCTCGACGTCGGTATCGCCGGGCGCGACTGGGTGCGCGAAAACGATTCCGACGTCGTCGAGGTCGGCGAGATGGTCTACTCGAAAGTGTCGCGCAGGCCGGCCCGCTGGGTGCTGGTGGTCGGCCCCGATTCCAAGGTCGAGAAGGCTGAAGACCTGGCCGGTGCGATCATATCCACCGAACTGGTCGGTTTCACCAAACGCTACTTTGCCGAGCGCAATATCCCTGTGGAGGTCGAATTTTCATGGGGGGCCACCGAGGCCAAGATTCTCAAAGGGCTGTGTGACGCCATCGTCGAGGTCACTGAAACAGGTTCGACCATCAAGGCCAACAATCTGCGGATTGTCGCGGAGCTGATGGAATCGGTTCCGGTGATGATCGCCAACAAGGATGCCTGGGCAGATCCCTGGAAGCGGACCAAAATCGAGCAGATCTATACCTTGCTGCAATCGGCACTGCGTGCCGAGGGGATGGTCGGTCTAAAAATGAACGCTCCCGGTGATCAGATCGATGCCATTACCGCCCTGCTGCCGAGCCTCAACCGGCCGACTGTTGCTCATCTCTACCAGTCGGACTGGGTCTCCATTGAGAGCGTCCTGACCGAAAAGGAAGTCCGTCAGATCGTCCCGGACCTGATCCGCCTTGGCGCCGAAGGGATTGTCGAATATCCGTTGAACAAGATTATCTGAAAGTCACCACACTTCCAGAGGGATCATCATGGCAGACGAGAAATCGGGGAAACAGCTCTCCTGCTCCAGTTGTAGCGCTATCTGGCAGAAGAACGGCACTACCAGTTGCTGGAGTGACCCGCAACAGCGCCCCAGCAAGCCGGCCTATTGCCCGTCCGACCCGCACGCCGAGGTGATCAGCGAGTCCTTCGATCTGTACCGG
>PKTY01000024.1 GCA_002869725.1 Desulfuromonas sp.
GTGATTGCCATTGCCGGATGTCTTTATCTGGGTATCGTTCCAGGTTTCGTCATGGAGTTGGCCAAGCTTGCGATATTCTAGGCAGACTCAAGACTCAGCAAAAAACCCTCCGGCTGGTGCCGGGGGGTTTTTTTATTGTGTGGCGATCAGGCGGATTGTTATTCTGCAATCGTCCTTACAGTATCTTAAAATCGGGGAGCCAATTGCGAACATATTATGCGGCCGGATGATCTGAACAGTTATTTAATACTGCTTGAGCAGGCTGATCAATTGAGGGTGATCAAAGCTCTGGTTGATCGACATTTAGAGGTAGCAACGATCATCGACCGTGTGTCTAAAGGCGCCTGTCAAAACCGTGCTCTGCTGTTTGAACAAGTCAAAAATTCAAACATACCTGTTGCTGCCAACCTGTTCGGGAGCTGTCAAAGAGTGGCATGGGCGCTGGGATCGATCGACCTGCAGGAGGTGGCCGACAAGGTCGCAAGGGATGTCAGAGGCTTCGGGCAGATGAGCGCAGACCAGGCTGTTGCCAACCTGTGCAGCCAATCTCGCTTTCAACCGCATGTCACTGTCTCTGAAACATCTCTGGATGCAACAAAAGAAGGGTTGGGGGGCCTGCCGGCGCTCAAATTCTGGCCGGATGATGGCGGCTGTTATATCACTCTCGGTCAGGTTGTTACAGCCGACCCTCAGGGACAGGAAAACTGCGGCATGTATCGGATGCAAGTTCTTGATCAGCAGAGGCTTGCGTTGCATTGCAGGCCGACCTCAGATGCTGCCGCCCATCTTAATCGGTGGGGCCGGATTGGCAAGCCGATGCCGGTCGCAATTGCATTGGGAGGCCCGCCGGTTTTGACCTGGGCGGCGGGGATTTCGCTTCCGTTGGGGGTGGAAGAGGCTGCATTTTCTGGGTATCTGAGTGGCCGGCCCATTTCACTTTGCAGGTGCCAACAGAGTGATCTCAAAGTGCCGGCGACTGCTGAGATTGTTATCGAAGGTGAGATTCGGGTTGGCGAGACGGCAATTGAAGGTCCTTTTGGGAATCATACCGGGAGCTATGCCGACATCACAAAGTCGCCGATTGTTCATGTGCGAAGGATTGCCAGGCGCACGGATGCTATCTACCCGACCACAATGGTTGGCCCGCCACCGATGGAGGATCTGCACATGGCCGAAGCTGCGTTGCAGGTTCTTTCACCTCTTCTCAAACACGACTACCCCTGGATCAGAAAAGTTTCCATGCCTCGGGAGGGGATCTATCATCGTGGAGCGATGCTAGGAATTGATCGTGGTGCGAACATCTCCATGGCAGATGTGATACAGGTCCGGCAATCATCAAGACTGCTGCGCGGGGCACGTATGATGATTCTTTATGATGACGATACTGAACTGAACAGTCCGTCTGAGCTCTACTGGCGATTGATCAACGTGTCGGGCTGGCAGCGTATGGTTCGTGTCGAGTCGGACTGCCTGTTTATCGATGCGCGAAGATCGCGGGGCTGGCGCGACCTCAAGGCAGACCGAACATGTCTATCCAGGGTGCGTGGTCGCTGGCATGAATATGGACTCGATGTGTGAAAGCGTCTGAGCGGGAGAGTCTGATGCGAACATTTAAAGTGGTCAGTTTCAATGTGAATGGGGTGAGAGCCAGATTGCACCAACTAAAAGAGTTGATAGTCAAACACGCGCCACAAGTGATTGCGCTCCAGGAGACCAAGGTTCAGGATCACGACTTCCCCAGTGAAGAGTTTGCAAAACTAGGCTATCGGGCTGTATGGTCAGGACAGAAAACTCACTATGGGGTTGCCCTGCTCCATCGTATCGATCCAGAACAGGTGCAGATCGGCTTTGAAGATGACGCGTCTGAGGTGCAAAAGCGTCTGGTTGGTGCAACATACCCGTTGACGACCGGGCAGAAACTGAATGTAATCAACGGCTATTTTCCTCAGGGTGAAAACCGCGAGCATCCGGTCAAGTATCCTCACAAGCGCCAATTCTATTCAAAATTATTGGGGATGATAGCCAAGCGCCATGACCCAGACGATCTGCTGCTTGTCACTGGAGATATGAACGTAGCACCGACCGATCTTGATATCGGCATTGGAGAAAATAACCGCAGCCGATGGCTGAGTAGCGGAAAATGCAGCTTCTTGCCGGAAGAGGGAGAATGGCTGCAAAATATCATGGCGTGGGGATTGGTCGATACCTTCCGGGAGTTAAATCCCGAACAGCATCGCTACAGCTGGTTTGACTATCGCAGTCGCGGATTTGAAAGCCAGCCCCAGCGTGGCCTGCGCATAGACCTGATACTGGCCAGCCTCCCGCTCATGGCATTATGTCAATCGACCGGGATAGATCTTGACATCCGAGCCATGGAGCGACCATCGGATCATGCGCCGGTCTGGGCGGAGTTTAATCTCGACAGATGAGCATCGGTCCTGAAACATGTACGGTCGGCCGGGGTAGGCCGCTCCCGCTTGGAGTGACCTCCTGCGGAGCAGGATATAACTTTGCGGTTTTTAGCCGGCATGCCACTCAGGTCACCCTGGTCCTGTTTGAACCCGGCGCCAACCGGCCGGGCTGGGAGATCCCCCTCGATCCGCTGTTTCAGCGCACCGGTGACGTCTGGCATATCCATGTTGCCAACCTGCCAAACGATTGCCGGTATGGGTATCGGGTTGACCGTCAAGCTGGTCCTGAGGATCACAAACGCCACCGCTTTAACCGGTCATTGCTGTTGGTTGACCCCTATGCCAGATCTCTGACTGGCCCTTCGCTCTGGGGCGGGAAAGCCGGTTCGGAGGCGGACGGGGGGTGGCAAGGGCTGATCGCTGCAGACGATTTCGACTGGGGCGATGATCGTCCACCACGCCACCATCTGGCGGATTCGATCATCTATGAAATGCATGTCCGTGGATTCACACGTCATCCGAGTTCACACGTCGAAAATCCGGGAACCTACCGTGCCGTCATCGAAAAAATTCCGTACCTGAAGCAGTTGGGAGTCACGGCTGTCGAACTGTTGCCGGTCACTGAATTCGACGAAGGAGACAATTATCGGAATAACCCGTTGACGGGGGAGAGGCTTACCAATTTTTGGGGTTACCATCCGCTGTCTTTTTTTGCGGCCAAATCTGGATACGCCAGCAATCAAAGCCCTGGGGGCGAGCTGCGTGAATTCAAGGAGATGGTGAAAGCTCTGCATACGGCAGGTATCGAGGTTATCCTCGATGTGGTCTTCAACCATACTGGAGAAGGGGATGATCGGGGACGAACTTTTTCGCTGCGAGGCTTCGACAACAGCGTCTACTATCTGCTCGATCGAGAAACCGGAGACTACCGCAACTATTCCGGGTGCGGAAACACGGTCAACTGCAACCACCCGGTGGTCCGTGACCTGATTGTGGACGCACTCTGCTACTGGGTGACCGAGATGCATGTTGACGGGTTCAGGTTCGACCTGGCGTCGATCCTCGGCAGGGGGTCTGATGGCATACCCCTCGCCAATCCTCCACTGATCGAGAGAATAGCTGCTCATCCGGTCCTCGCAGATATCAAACTGATTGCGGAAGCCTGGGATGCTGCTGGGCTCTACCAAGTTGGGACTTTCCCGAATTTTGGCCGCTGGGCTGAGTGGAATGGCCAGTTTCGCGACGACCTGCGCCGCTTTGTGCGTGGCGACCGTGGGATGGTCTCCAGGCTGGCTACTCGCCTGGCCGGAAGTTCCGACCTCTATCAGGATGATGGGCGAGAGCCTTACCACAGTATCAACTTCATTACCTGCCACGATGGATTCACTCTGGCAGACCTGGTCAGCTATCGGAACAAGCACAACCTGGCCAATGGCGAATACAACGCTGATGGGGCCAACGACAATTTCAGTGCGAACCATGGCGCAGAGGGGGAGACTCAAGACGAAGAAATAATCAGCCTCCGTTCCCGGCAGGCACGAAACTTTCTAACGCTGCTGTTTATAGCTCATGGTGTGCCAATGCTGCTGGCCGGGGATGAGATGGGACGCACCCAGCACGGGAACAATAATGTCTGGTGCCATGATAATGAGATCGGTTGGATCGACTGGGGGAGTCTGACTCAAAATGTCGCCCTATTCGATTTTGTTCAAATGCTGATCACTTTTCGCAAAGAACAGGCGCTACTGCGACCGA
>PKTY01000083.1 GCA_002869725.1 Desulfuromonas sp.
GCAACGACAATGATGACCGCGGCATCGTGAAGTTTTTCTGTCTTGGCGAGCAGACGATGGATGCCGGCGACGCCGACATCGGCGATCTCTTCGACCTCATTGCCGAGCATGCGCGCCGTCACCACTGCCTCCCGCGCCACCGGTAGGTCGGAGGTGCCGGCGCAGATCACCAGCACTTTGCCGCGTCCGGAAATTTCAATCGGACTGTTAACCAGAGTCAAGGTGCGGGCGAGCGGGTCATATTGTGCCCCGGGGAAAGCGCTACATAAAGTATCAGCCTTTTCGCGGTCGACCCGGGTAGCCAAAACGTTGCTTCCCTTTTTCTGCATCCGGTCGATGATCGTTGTGAGTTGCTCGGCGGATTTTCCCTCGCCGAAGATGACTTCCGGCACCCCTTGGCGCAGGGAACGGTGATGGTCGATTACCGCCCCGTCGGTCTCTTCGAAGGGGAGGTCCCGCAGTTGTTGCAGGACTTCGGAAATATCTACTTTCTGCTGCTGGAACTGTTCGAGTAGCTGCCTGAGCTTGGTCTGATCCATTTCATACTCGTTTAAACAGGTTGTGATGCCAGTAATTCAAGCCGCTTACAGCTTAACAGGAATTCGCAATTTTGGAAAGAAATGGTAAAATTCAAACATTGCGATGTTTGTTGGGTTTGTCGGTATGGAATGTGCAAAAAAAGTGCTAATATAATAGCTACTTAAGTACAAAACTAGATCTTTTTTATGGAGAATGCTGATGTCAATTCGCAGGATTTTACAGCTCTGTGTCTTGCTGGTGATTGCCTTATTGCTTTTCAATTGCTCCGATGGGTCAGGTGGAGGAACAGTAGAGACAACAAAACCACCTGAACCGGGTGAACCTCTTTCATTGATATCGCCAGCCCGAATGGCGTCTCTTCCAACAGGTGATCTGGTTGTTTCAGATTACATTGAACAAAAATTCTGTTTGGTCGATCAGTCGAATTTAGATGTGACAACTTGTTACCCAGCAAAAGGCCGCCCGACAGGTGTCGTCTACGCTGATTATGGTGGTGGAAGCTTTTACGTTGGCAATGAGTCTGTGGGGAGTGTTGATATCTTTGATATAAATGGAACATTTTTAGGCCACCTTGGCGGGCAACCTAATATCTTTGGACAAGTGAATGATTTGGCTATAGATGAGGATAACCAGAGAATTTTCGTTCTGGATTCAAAAGACAAAAATGTACGCATCTTTAACTTTAACGGGAGTGAGATAGGAGTTGCTTTTGATAGTTCTGATCTCAAACAACCGATAGCAATCACTTTTGATAATTCAACCGGCTATGTTCTTGTAAGTGACTTTGGTGATCTAGGCGATCCCTCAACAACGTCAGACGACATCCCTCCGCAGATTCGAATTTTCGATGCCAACCTAGACCCGATTGTTCAAATTGATGCAATAAAAGCAGTAATAAGATCAGGTTCTTTAGGTAGCTCTATTTCGACATCAGTTCTTCAAGGTCTGTCGGTTTTCAATGGGTATGTTTTCGTAGCGGATAGTTTGTCAGGCGAAATCCAGATTTATAACTTGGCGACGAAAGTAGCAGAGACACCTATCGGAGGCTTAGGGACGGAGACTGGAAAGCTCTTTTACCCATTAGATGTTTACGTTGATCCAACAAGTAAAGACATATTTGTTGCAGATAATCGAAATAGCAGGGTTTCTGTTTTTAGAGGCGCGGGGGAGGTCGGACCATGAAATCTATAAAGATTCTCCTTTGTTTAGGACTCTTTGTCGTTGTGATACTGCTCTGGCCCGGTTCTTCAGAAGCTCTTTTGGATGCGCATTATACTTATAGCTACGATGGATGTATTTGTCATACATTACATGGTGGCCCCTCAAAAGGTGCAGGTTTGTTGATAGGGGTTGACTCAGAGGCAACATGTCTTACCTGCCATGGCCCATTGGGGCCGGCCGAAATTACGTCGAAAGTTACTGTGCATAATCCAAATGGTTATAATTCGTCAACTCTTGGATACATTACTTGTTTGAAATGCCATAATCCGCATGGTAATGGCGACCCTTCAGAATTGTCTGGCCCGGTTGATTGGCCAAATGCCGATGGAACGTACAATACAAAAATGATTGGTATGAACATCGATTTCTATGATGTTGATGGTGACGGATACAGGCCCCGTCTTCCTTATCCCCAAATTCGTCAAGAATTTCGTTTGCCAACTGATACTGATCCAGTCGCGCTCGGTTCTCTTTATAATGTCATATTCGTAAATACACCGGATGACTGGGGCCGTTCAGACGGTCGCGGTCTTTGCAATATGTGTCACGGGACGACGCATAACGACGGAGAGGATTGTACGGCTTGTCACGACCACAATGACAGTTTCAATGGGGCGGGCTGTACCGGTTGCCACGACGGCTTGGGGGCGGGGGCTTTGGCGGTTAATAACAGCAGTTCCCATTCGACCAATACGATTTTCAATAGCATCGGGGTAACATTTCTTTGCGAAGACTGCCATGTCGCACACGAGTCGGGCGATTATATTGTTCCGAACAATTCGACTGTCGGAATCAATTATGGCAGCAATGGCGAGTCCGGAATTTCCTTGGCCGACCCGATCGGCTCGGCGACGACCGAAGCCGAGATCTGCTGGAACTGCCATGACACATACGGAATTTCAGAATGGGGTCTAAACAGTGATTCCAACGGAGGTGCCAGCAATTATGACTTCGGATCGGTCAACCCGGGTTCAGGAATAGGTTGGTATGCTGACACGACACCCGGCAGTGAGGTCGGAGCGACTTGGACCAGTGCCAATTTCTCTTACAAGACCGCAGCTATCCAATCCACGCACTCAGTCAACAACAGTGCCACCTTGCCGGGGTTGGATCCGGTTGCCAATGTCCGTTGCTCTTACTGTCATGATGTCCATGATGCGAATATTCTTGTTACCGACAACAGTAGTGGTAAACCCTACTTGCGCGGAACATGGTTAGGGAATCCATATTTTGAAGACGGTGCACCGCAGCAAACAAATTCCTGGACGCCTCAGCATTGGGGTAATGTGCCGCGGGGTTCGATAAATAGTAACGAATACGGGGGGTATCAGATTGACCAAAACAATAATTATCCAACCTCGTCAGGCATTGCACCAACTTACAGTGGTGGCATCTGGACTTGGCCGCCTGAACTTTTAACCCTAGATGACACTGCGGGATTATGCACGATCTGCCATGTTACGGCCATTGATATAATGAACCAATTCGATGTCAATGAAAGTGGTGTTGCCGAAACACCAGCCCAGTCGTGGGTCGGGACGAACGGGCACTCTAATGCTGTCATCGGAGGAAGTGGCACCAACAGAGAGAATATCTTCCGAACGTCAATCCGGGCGCCTAGCGGGGTCGATGCCCTAGGTGCCAATCCTGATATGGGGTATGCCAATCACGGTACGGGAGTCGGTTATGGTTTCCGTGGTACTGATGGTCGTTCATTTCAACGGGTTCCGTCGATGGATGGTCAATTGGAAAAAACAATTACTCGTCCCTACGGCGGAAGTCATTACCAATGGGGAACTGTGGTTGACGATTCAACAAACGAGAGACAGTTCCACCAGTTTACCTGCTCCAAGTGTCACAACCCGCACGCTTCACGGTTGCCGCGGTTGATGATAACGAATTGTCTCGATACTAGTCACAATACTTGGGATGACCCTCGTTCAGGGATTGACGCAATCAATGTTGTAGTTACCAACGCAAACGGGGAAACTTTGGATGCAACGGGTACACCCGACAATTGGGGGCGGACTTGGTCGAATACCACCTCGGCGCAGAATTGCCACCGCTTAGCTGGCGATAACCGCGGAACCCCGGTTCCTGGTTATGGCAATGGTTGGAACAATGTGACACCTTGGTAAAGATTAAAGATATGCAACTGAGAAAGGCCGGGAATAATTCCCGGCCTTTCTTGTTTTGAATTTGTTGAAATAGTTTACGATTCGATCTTATTGAGGAAGACCTCGCGCGGCCGGCTGGTGCCGTCGGAGGGACCGATAACCCCTTCCTGCTCCATTTTCTCGATCATCCGTGCCGCCCGGTTGTAGCCAATGCGCAGATGGCGCTGGATCATCGAGATCGAGGCCTGCTGTTTGTTGGC
>PKTY01000414.1 GCA_002869725.1 Desulfuromonas sp.
TGTCAGTGTGTGGTTGATGTCATTAATTGCGATTTTTTCCCTCTCCAGCGCCTCAACTCTTTTCTCTAGCTTGTACTCTCGCTCCGACCCGAGGGAAAGAAAATGCACTCCGAGCAGTGTTGCCGCCAGAATGAAAATGCTGAACAAGACACGGATGGCAACCTCGTGCAGTGATGGAGAAATCAGCTGCTGCCAGAAACTCTCCTCGCCGAACAGAACTGCATCGAGGGCACAGTCCGATACGTAGGCAATTGGGATCAAGAGCAACCCTACTTTCAGAAGGGTCCTTGCCTGCCTGCTCGGTGGAAAGTTGAATTCTTGCATTACGGAGAATGTTTCCTTTCGTAGGCAATCTATCTGCAAACCCAAAAGTCACGTAAGTTTTGCGTGTTTCTCTAATTGGCCTTGACTAATGTCTCTTTTCTTGATAATAACCTCACGCATGAGCTGGATCAAGCTGATATGCCCTCAGTGCGAAAATGGCGTTAGACAATTGGCCGAAGATGTCGCCAGAATTGCAACACGCATTTGTCCGGTTTGCGGTACGGCAATCGGCGTAAGAGAGTGTGATAAGGCACCCATTCTGCGTGATTTTGGGAGCCAATCAAAGATGACTGCCAGAAATTGACTCTCTACTAGGGCTCAAGATTTGCCAGCTTTCGATCACTTGGAATAGCTTTCTTCATCTCCTCGATCATTGCATCAATTTGATCAAGCGTGATGGGTTTGTGCACAACAGTGCAGCCAAGCTCAAGCGCCTTTTGGATATCTTTCTGTTCAAGTGCCCCCGACATCACAACCTTATTCTGAGCAAGGCCTTTGCATCCCTTTTTGTTCATGTGCTCAACAAAATCAAGACCAGACATTTTGGGCATAGATTTGTCTACAAACAGAATGTCTCCACAGGGATGTTCATGATCACATTGCCCACCCTGATAAATACTGCATGAGGTAGGTTCTGGGGCACATATCACCTCATGACCCTGGTCAGACAGATGCCAGTTGAGAGTGTCAGTAATACAGGGTTCATCGTCAATGACAAAAATCCTGAGTTTCATGTTACTTAAAATGTTCCTTTCTAATAGCATTCAACGCAGAGTCACTGTGAAAGCAAGTCCAGTGCCGAGAAATTTCTTTCCGTAAATACCGTTAAAAATCAGAGTTATAGGGCGCTTGTGCCATGGTTGATAATTGGAATGAATGTTTCACATGTCTCACATTAAGCACTCTCTGGCACAGTATTGAGACATCGGCCCATTGAGAACAGAGAAGACTAGAATGGCAGGCTATAAATGTTCCGGTAGATTCCCCGTGCTTTGTGCGGGCGTTCTGAGGAGGGAAATGTTTTCTTAATGGTGTGAATACTCCCCTGAGTTTATGACTAAATCCCTGAAAACTTTGTCATAGACCCTGTAAATGTTCACACCATTCAAAATTTCGATGTAGTAGACGTCTCCCCTGATCCGAATTGATGCTTTGTTTCGGTATTTTTCCAGCAATTCCTCGAACATCACCGAGAATGTTGAACTGATTCCCTTCATGTCGACGGTTAGGAAATTGTTTGAGTATTTTCCTTTTGCTGGAACTGGAGCTGTCCGTCTGTAAAGTTCAGAGAGAAAATTTTCGGGACTCATGGTATCACCTCCAGGCGGAAGGAAATGTTACCATAACAGTAATCATTGTTCGTGCCAAAATACAGTCTGAGTAAATTCAGCAACTTAAAAGATTGGTGTTATGAGAGAGGTGGTGAAAAGGCAGAAATGTACGTTAAATTACGTCAAATCCAGTCATGTTTTGAAATCATATGCTAGCCACGCCGCGCCCTTCCCGGTTGGGGCTTTCTTCGTCGGACTCCCCAAAAAAAATCCCGCAAACACTCGACTGACCCGACGACTCGACGTCAACCGGCGTCAAGGCGACGAGCGCGACAGGTGATCCCCAAAAGTTTTTCTTCGGGAGGCCTATGCATGGTCCGGTCCGGGGTTTGGGCTCCGGTACTCTTCCTGTGCGCTGGGAATGTTCTCCTGTGGGGGGCAACTAGTTGTCCTGGCTTCGGGTCTACTGAGTTGGTGACATAGCAATCCGGAAGCCAAAATTAGCACTGCGGTATTCTGGGTCGAGCCCACTGCGACTGGCGACCCTAACGAAATCCTCCGAGAAACCCCAGCTTCCTCCGCGTTTCACTTTGGACATGTCCGACAATGGTCCCTGTGGATTATTGCGAGGACTGTTTTCATAATAACTTGATCCATACCAATCTGAACACCATTCCCATACATTTCCGCTCATGTCGTGCAACCCCAAACCGTTTGGCCGCTTCTGTCCAACAGGGTGGGTGTGTTTGCTACTGTTGTTTCTGTACCAAGCGTAATCATCAAGGGATGTGGCACTTGCGGTTCCTGCCCACTTTTCGTTCTTGCCACCGCTGCATGCAGCAAACTCCCACTCTACTTCAGTGGGCAAACGGTAGGATTTGCCGGTAAGAGTTTTTAGTCGGTTAATATAATTTTGTGTGTCGTGCCAATTCACACTTTCGACAGGAAGATTGCTCCCTTTGAACCTTGATGGATTGACTCCTGTCACCTTTTCATACTCGTTTTGCGTCACTTCATACTTGCCAATATAAAAATCGTCTACACAGACCTCATGAACTGGTTTCTCGGAGTCATAACCTGCATCCGATCCCATCATGTAGCACCCACCCTCTACAAATACGAACTCCATACCTGTAACCGGGTCCGTGTACGTCTTTGAGGGAGGAAGCGAGTGCTGGTCCTTGCTAACCGCAACCTCTCGTGTCTCCACGTTGGAGGAAGTCAACACTAACTCACTGGGCGGTTTGATCCTTATATGCCTATCGATAAGGTGGTCTTTTTCCTTTGATGTGTCATCAATTGATTTGTTCTGTGTCGAGCCAAATATGCTGTCTGAGGTTAGTGCCGGAGTCAGGGTTGCAAGAAGGAGCGTTAATAAGGCAAGTAGTCCTAGAGAGTATTTCATCTGTCCTCCTTTCTAACAAGGGCCTCATTGCAATGGCTACCTTGTCAAGCACAGTCGATAGTTTCTAAAATTGACAGTCTGACACAGTAGTGCTATTGCTGGCAATGATTAATATGCAGAATTTAATCTTTATGCCTTTAAATTCATACTTCTCCGCGGTTGGGGCTTTCTTCGTTTGACCCCCAGAAAAAACTCTCATAGACACCCGACTGACTCGACGAACCCGACGCTAACCAGCGACAAGGCGTCGAGTGTGACAGGGGATTCCTAAAAGTTTCCCCTAAAAAAATGTTCCGTCCTCTCGTCTTCGGACCGGAATTGAACCGGACTGTCAACAGCAGTTTCCATAGATCGAGCGTTCATCTTCGTCTTTCAAATCAGACCCCAGAATACCCATTCAGCGAACAAAAAAAGCCCATCAGATGGGAGAGTCCAAGGCCAAGGAAGTGTTGGATTGACTCCGAAACAACAGAAGGAGGGGCTTTGTGTTCCCGTAAGAACGAGGATCGGCTTGTAGTCACTTGGAAGATCTTCGGAAAGCGTTCGACAAGGTATGCGACATTGCCGACATCCATGGCCTTAGGATCCACGACCTGAGACATTCCTTTGCCACGATGGCTATCTCTTCGGGGCCAGCCTATACGACGTTCAGAAGCTGCTCGGCCACAGTGACATCGGGATGACACAACAGCCACTTGGCGGATGACAATCTGCAGAAGGCCACCGAGGGTATGTCCGAGGTGATAGCCAGGGGAGGCACACAGAACTGATCGCGAGTGATCGCGAGTGTTGCAGCTCACTGTAAAGGATAGTAAAATACCGTAAAACTTTTGAGGTGGCAGGTGTGGAACTCTCGGAACACTTAATAACTGGTATCGACATTATTGACCAGCAACACAAGAACTTTCTTAAGATGATCGAGGATTTGGAAGAACGTGTTGAAATTTCCCCATCACGATCTGAGGTGGAGTCTGCCATATCATTTATCGAAACGTATGCCAATAAGCACTTTCAATCTGAGGAAAAGGTAATGCATTTGATTGACTATGATCGTTCTTTTGAACATATAAATGATCATAAACAGTTTTATAAATATTTAGAA
>PKTY01000336.1 GCA_002869725.1 Desulfuromonas sp.
ACAACCCGATCATTATCCCGGACAAGAAGAAGGTCATCCACGGCGGCAATTTTCATGGGCAAAGCATCGGTTTTGTCATGGACATGCTCTGCATGGCCATCTCGACTCTCTGCAACATTTCGGAGCGGCGAACCAACAAGTATCTCGACAAGAGCCTCAACGAAGGGCTCCCGGAGTTCCTGATCCCCGGAACTCTCGGTCTGACCATGGGTTTCATGGGCGCCCAGTATCTGGCAACCTCGACTACCGCTGAAAATCGGCAGCTCGCCAACCCGGTCAGCACCAACACCATCAGCTGTAACGCTTCGAACCAGGATATCGTCAGCATGGGGACTGTCGCTGCTCGCAAGGCATTCAAGTCGGTCAGCAACGCCAAACATGTCCTGACTCTCGAAGTCCTGGCCGATCTGCAGGCATTCTCCTTTCGTAACTCTCAAGGGCTTGGCAGAGGGACCGCTAAGATCTATCGAATCCTGAACGAGGAGTTCCGGCAATACAATAACCAATCGATCTTCCATGACGACCTTGTCGCTTTGCGCAAGCGCCTGTTCTCGAGCCAGCTCTTCGACGACCTGTCGGTTTACTGGGAGGAGTGATGGGCCTGGCTCTGCCCCTCGAAGCTGAACGACTGATCCCGCACCGTCTGCCGATGTGTCTGGTCGATCGTCTGGTCGCAATCGATGGCAAGAATGGCTCCATTGAGGCCGATATCCGTGCTGACTGCCCGTTTGTTTCTTCTGATGGACTCCTCGACGACATTGCCCTGGCCGAGTTGATTGCTCAAGCTTACGCGATGATCAAGGGGTACACCGATTTGCGCGATGCCAAACCGGCGCGCCAGGGCTTTCTGGTCGGGATCAAAAGAATGATCCGCGAGGTCTCGGCAAAAAGCGGCGACCGACTGCGGATCGACATCCGGACACTGGCCGAACTCGGCGACATGTCGATTGCCGAGGGTGAAATCTGGCGCAATGAAGAGCGGATCGCCTTTGGCGAGATCAAGGTCTGGGTCAACTAGAACGATGAAGCAGGGACTTCTGATATCATTTTTTTTGCTGCTGCTGGTTCTTCCTGTCGGGGCATCGGAACTAAAGACGCTGCTTGATCGCATGCAGCAGACAGCAGCCTCGACCCAGACCCTGTCGAGTACCTTTGTCCAGGAGAAACATCTTGCGATCTTCTCGGAAAAGCTGATTTCGCAGGGGCGTTTTGCCTACGCCAGGCCGGATAGGCTACGCTGGGAACTGCTGACCCCCTTCGAATCCGGCTTTGTGCTCAATGGCCGTAACGGCCAACGCTGGAACGGTCTCAGCCGCGAGATGGGAGATTTTTCGGTCGACCGTGATCCGGCCATGGGGATGATTGCCCAACAGCTGCTCGCCTGGGCTCGGGTCGATCTTGACTGGCTGAGTCAACGCTACCGGATGGAACTGCTCTCAAATCGACCGGTGCAGCTTCGACTGATCCCCCTTGATCAGGGTGAGGCTGGTTTCATTCGCCATCTCGAGATGACCTTTGCCGACGACCTGCGTTCTATCGTGACGGTACTCCTTCAGGAGGCCGGGGGCGACAAAACCTTGCTTAGGTTCAGCCAGGTCGAATTGAACGCCCAACTGCCGGAGGAGATGTTTCGCGCTCCGGAATTCTAGATGAAGCTGATCGCCAGCACATATGAGAGACTTCGGCAACGTCGGACCATGGTTGTTCTGGTGCTGCTTGCGTTGCTGATGGTCAGTGCCATCATGCTCTCCCGGATCAGGATCGAGGAGAGCATTATTGCCATGCTGCCTGACGGTCAATCGCGCGTTGCCGCAGATTTTCAGCTGCTGCAGCAGGCGCCGTTCGCCCGCAAGCTGGTGATCCATCTCAGGGGGGAGCCGGATGTTGCAACTGATCAGCTGCTGGTTGCGACCGACAGGTTGAAGTCGGCCCTTCCAAACGGTCTGTTCAATAACCTGTTGAGCGGGCCGAGGGATATCGATCCAGCCGGCTTGGTCGGCGGCCTCGACGCCTCTCTGCCGCTGTTGCTGACGGCCGATGATCTGGACGGCATCGCACAGCGCCTGACCCCCGAAAAGATNATCGATCAGCAGATGGCGTTGAACCTCGCTCAGCTGCTGCAACCGCAAGGGGTCGCTCTCAAAGAGAAGATCCGACACGACCCCCTTGGCTTTCAGCAGTTGGCCTTGACTAAGCTTCGCTATCTCAACCCGCTGCCCGGAGTCCGGATCGAACAGGGTCATTTCGTCAGCGCCGATGGCCGAAGCAGCCTGATCCTGGCCGACACCCCGGTCCCGATCACGGATACGGCGGCCGGTCGCAAGCTGGTCGATGCTTTTATGACGGCTCGCAACCACCTCCCCGAGGGTATTCATGCCGACTTGTTGAGTGGTCACCCCTATACCCTGGCGAATGCCGAAGCGATTCAGAGCGACATGCAACAGGTCCTATTGATCTCCGGTTGCGGGATCTTGCTGCTGTTTTTCCTGTTTCTGCGCCGGTTGCAGGCCTTATCGGTCTACCTGCTCCCCTTCGTGTGTATTGTTGTTGCCCTCGTTGTCACTTCACTCTGGGTTGGCCGGGTTTCGGGGATCACCATCGGTTTTGGCGCCGTTTTGCTCGGCATCACCATCGATTTCGGGCTGCATGTCTATTTTGCCCTGCAAAATGCTAGAGGTTCACGATCCGAATTGCTGCAGGCGGTTTCCCGTCCCGTTCTGTTCGGCGGCCTGACTACCCTGGCGGCTTTTTCGGTTCTGCTTCTTTCCGAGCTGCCGGGACAGCGCCAACTCGCTATCTTCGCCATGGCCGGAATCGTCACGGCCCTCCTGCTCGCTCTGGTGGTTCTGCCCCATTTCATCGGCTCCGACCGTGGAGAAAAAGACCCTGAGCTCTCGATCAACCTTAACCGGATCTTCCGCAAGCAGCCGAACCTGAGGTGGGTTGTGGTTCTGCTCTGGTTCGGTGTTGCCGTGCTCAGTGCCGTTCAGGCCCAGAAGTTGTCGATCAACGGTGAACTGCGTCAGCTCAGCTACCTGCCGACCGACCTGCGGCAGGCGGAGGAGAGCCTCGCTGAGGTTTGGGGGCGAATGCGTGATCGCGCCCTGATTTTCACCAGTTCCGGAGCTGCGGAGCAGGTGCTTTCGCAAAATGCTGAAATCTGGGATCTCCTCGGTAAAAATCAGCTTCAGGAGAGGGCAGTCAGCCTCGCTCCGTTGTTGCCAGATACTGTCGAACAAGCGCAACGCCGGCAGGACTGGATTGCATTCTGGCAGAAACATCGCCAGCAGACGGTCGAACAACTGAGTGTGAGCGGAACCAGATACGGATTTACCGAAGCGGCCTTTGAGCCCTTTGTCGCTGGACTCGATCAAACTTGCGAACCGATCAAAGTGGATAGCCTGGTTCGCTGGGGGCTCGGTGACCTGGTTGACAGTTTGACCCTGCAGAACGGAACAAACACTCAGTTGATTACCCTGATCCCGGACCAGCCCGATCTGATCGAGCGACTTGAGCCGGAACTGGCCAAACTGTCCGGCGTCACTCTGGTTTCACAAGGCCGGTTCGGTCGCGAGCTGAGTCGGGAGATTGCAGTCGATTTTGCAAACTTCATCTTTTATGCAGGTGTCGCCGTGCTGTTGCTGCTGCTGGTCCTTTTTCGCCGCTTGAGTGATGTTGTGCTCGCTCTGTTGCCGGTGCTGACCGGTCTGCTGGTGATGTTTGGCGGGATGAGCTGGCTCGGTCTGGAGATGAATCTTTTTAATGTCATTGCGACGATTTTGATCATCGGGCTCGGGGTCGATTATGGGATTTTCATGGTCTGCCACAGCCGGGAGTGCGCTGAGACCGCTTCGTCCCGGGCGATTCTGATCTCCGGGCTGACCACCCTCGTGGGGTTTGGCGCCCTCGTCATGGCCCGACATCCGGCTCTGCACTCGATCGGCGTGACTGTGCTGCTCGGCATAGCAGCCGCCGTGCCGACAGCCGTGCTGGTGATCCCGGCTTTACGGCCTCGGGCCTGCTGATGTGTCGGCTGCTGTGGACACTTCCCCTGCTGGTGCTGGTTTGTGGTTGTCTGCCGACACTCCCTCCACAGCAGTTGCCACAGGATTGTCGGGCCGAGCAGGAGCGCAACGAACTTGTGGGCACCGACTGGCGTCAACAGCAGCAGGTCTGGCGTCTGCGGCAGACTGCGTTGTTCGATTTTGGCTATCGCAAGCTGGCTTTGGAGTGCTTTGTGCGCTTCGATTCCGTTGCCGGCGAGTTGAGGATGATTGCCATGAATGAGCTTGGTCTGGTCATGTTCGACCTGCAGGTGGACAATGATGGAGAGACTCTGCATCGGGCCATACCGCAGTTGAAGAAACGCGAGAAGCTGATGGCAGACATTGCCGGCAACCTCCGGCGGATTTTTCTGACCCCTCTCCCGTCTGCGGACGACTCCCTGGAGCATCAGGATTATGTCCAGATCCTTTCCCGAACGACTGGCCAGGAGAAAGTCCGGTTTGTTTTTGACTGTCAGGGGGACCTGCGACAGAGCAGCGGTGATGGCGGATCAGGACGATGGCGAATCCTTTACAACCGCTATGCCGACTGGAATGGATTGCGCCTTCCGAACCAGACTCTCCTGAGCGATGAAAGTGGGCATATCAATTTGTCGTTAGAGTTGAAAGAGGTCAAACAGGAATCATGAACAGAATGCGCCAGGCCATTATTCAGTCGGCGCTTGGGCCGATTGAACTCAACGGTAACAGCGGCAGGCAGACTTTCTGCTTTGCCAAATCGTTTCTGGGTTTTGAAGGACATTTCCCTGGCTATTCGATCCTTCCCGGGGTTTTGCAGAACCTGCTGTCCCAGATCGTCGCCGAGCAGATGATCGAGAGCCCGGTCACCTTCCATTCTATTGCACGGGCCAAATTCAGTCGCCAGATCTGCCCGGACGATAGGGTTGACGTCAGGGTCACCTGCTCGGAGAAGGATGACCTGCTGCACTGCGCGACGTTGATCCAGGTTGGCGACGAGGAAGCTGCAAGTTTTACCCTGGTTCTTGAACGGCAGGAATCCCCATGAGAAAACCCTATTTTAAAAAGGAAGAGGGTGCGCCCGAGCCGCTGCGCTGTATTGTTGAACGGGTTGCCCGATTTGAAGAGGTTGATGCCCTTGGTATCGTCTGGCACGGTCGCTACCCGAGCTATTTCGAAGACGGCCGGGTTATGCTTGGTGAAAAATTCGGCATCGGTTATCTCGATTTCTACAGGCAGGGGATCATTGCTCCGATCAAGCAGATTCATATCGACTACCACAGGCCCCTGAAGTTCAGTGACCCGTTTACGATCGAGGCGATCCTGCACTGGTCGGAGGCGACCCGCCTTAATCACGAGTTTGTTCTGCGTAATTCCGCCGGCGAGATCACAACCACCGGTTATACGGTGCAGCTGTTGATGGATACCGATCACAAGGTTCTGATGGTGCCACCGCCATTTTACCAACAATTTCGCGATCGCTGGACGGCAGGAGAAACTTCATGAGGAAGGTGCTGGTCAGCAAAGTCGCCTGCGAGACGGCCCTGGGGGCCGGTCCGGAGCAACTCTGGGAGCAGTTGCTGGCCGGCAGCAGCGGTATCCGACCGTTGACCCGGTTCAATTGTGAGAATTACACATCCAGTCTCGCTGCCGGAATTGACGACCTTGTCGCTCCGTCTGGAGGTTCGCGACACGAAGATCTGCTCAATCGTCTGGCCGATCAGCTCGGCCCGGTTCCGGCAGACAGCCAACTGCTGGTTGCGTCGACCAAGGGAGAGATCGACCGACTGGAAGCGTCCTGTCGCCGAAGTGAGCCGGTTCCGCGGGAGGCTCTTTTTGAGCCGTTGCTCGAAAAAGTCAGCCGTCGCTTCGCGCTGGCTGATTGTAGCACCAATATCAATGCCGCATGTGCTTCTTCGACCATTGCCCTTGCCCGTGCAGCAGCACTGATCGCCCATGGCCAGGCCGAATCGGTTCTGATCTACGCTGCAGATCTGCTCAGCGAATTTGTCTTTTCCGGTTTTTCCGCGCTGCAGGCTCTCTCACCCACTCCGGCTCGACCCTTCGATGTCGGGCGCCAAGGGCTGAATCTCGGTGAAGCCGGCGCCGTGCTTTTATTGACCAGTGAGCAACGGCTGGTCGATAAAC
>PKTY01000186.1 GCA_002869725.1 Desulfuromonas sp.
GACAGTTTTTATAGGTGACAGTTACCTTTTTTTGCGGAGATGGGAGTCTGCAAGTATCAAGGGACAGCCCCCGTAAAAGCCGGTGACAGTCCCTGTGATCTGACCTGCAATGACTCTACATGCGGACGTCTTACCGGGGCTGTCCCCGCATGGGGACTGTCCCTAAGGTTTAATTGAGAATGCATTGCTATTTAAACGACAGCAGCCAGTCGGTGTTGGTTTTCCGGTACGGCCCGACGAGCCCGGAGGTGAAAAGCGGCTTGGCCGCAAATTCGAGCGCCGAGCGGTTGAGGGTATTGCTTTCGATACCAGAGAGGGCAGAAGTCAGGTTGTCTCCCGTATAGAGAAACTTGTCGGCATAGAGATCGCCGACGCCGGTGATGTTTATATGCGCAAGCTGCTGTGAGACGGCAGTCGGTACTTGCGTGAATGGAGAAGGTTGGGTAATCGGAGTGTTTGCACCGATCACCAGCAGGTCGCCGCTGTTGAGGAACAGCAGGGAGTCGCTGAAAGATTCCTTGAAGGTTGCCAGTGCTGTTTTGAGGTGGCGTGGGGAGAGATCATAGAGGGGAATCCATTGGCAGAAGATGCCGTCCGGAGCGAGTCGGTTTCGGACCTGCCGGTAGAAGTCGCGGGAAAAGAGGCTGGCGTTCCCCTGTTGCCAGGGGTTCGATGGCTCCGAGACGATAACATCGTAGGTCTCACCTTCTGTCCGGAGGTAATACATGCCGTCGGCAACTCTGAGTCGGACACGTGGATCGGCAAGGGCATTCCGGTTCTCTTTTTTGAAGAAATCCGAAGCCTCGACAACCGCGGGTGAGATCTCGAGGCAGTCAATCTGCGTGGACGGGTAGAGGGCTGCGCTGCCGACGGTAATGCCGCTGCCGAGCCCGATGACCATCACCTTTTGCGGGTCCGGGTGGTGCAGCATCGGCAGGTGGGCGAGCAGGTACTGGGTCGCCATGTCCTGCCCACTGCCGGCGTCGACCTTGCCGTTGATGGTCATGAAGCGTTCGCCCATCCGGTTTTCGTTGATCGCGACCGACGATTCCCGATCGTGCTTGGAAAAGAGGAGCCGAGACTGCCCAAGCCCTTTACGCAGGCTGCCAAGTTCCTGGTAGTAGGGGGTGTAGAGGTAGAGACCGCTGTGGATCATCTTCTGGTCCCAGCTTCGAGAAAAGATGACCGGAAGAATCCAGAACAACGCCAGCCCGATGCCCCACCTCAAAGCCGCAGTCCTGTTGTCGCGACCAATTCGAAACAGGCAGATCGCCAGTCCGGCAACGAAAACCAGGACCGACAACAGCAGGAAGCCGTCGCGTAGTTCCAGTGCCGGCAGGACCCAGAAAGAGGGGAC
Organism: Desulfuromonas sp.; assembly: GCA_002869725.1. Classification (GTDB taxonomy): domain Bacteria; phylum Desulfobacterota; class Desulfuromonadia; order Desulfuromonadales; family BM103; genus BM103. Next base: position 1,358 of record PKTY01000186.1, read on the forward strand.
CAGAGAGCCGAGGATGGTCCCGGTCGGGTTCCAGAAGCCGATCTGTCCGGCGGTCCGGCTGCGTGTGCCGCTGCCCGTTGTGCAGAGCCCCGCAATAAGTGGGAAAAAGAGGCCGGAGCAGAATGTCGGGATGCCGATCAGCAGCAGTACAGTTGCCATCTGCAGGGTGATCAACAAGCCCCACGACGATCCGGCCTGCAGGTTTGCCCGGTAGAAAAGTTGGGCTGCCTGGTCGTAATAGAGGGCCGGCACTCCGACCGACAGGGTCATGACCAGCAATAGGCCGGCGGCGAATCGCCAGGAATGAACCAGTCGCTGCGGCAGCAACGGGAAAATCAGGCTGCCGGCCGCGATGGCGAGCAGGACTATGCCGAGGATAATGCCGAAGGCGTAGATAGTGTTGCCGAGGTAGAGCATCAGCAGCCGTGACCAGAGAATTTCGCAGGCGAGGATGAAGAAACCGCAGAAAAAAGTGAGCCCGGCCAGTGCCGGTGCGATCTTTCCTTTTTCCTTTTCCTCGCCCGCTATCGAGACAGGGGCATGTTCTTTCTCAACTAAAGCAGCAACGCCCCCTGATGCCAGGCTCAAACAAAATGCCAGCAGGTGGTTGTAATAAGCACCGAGTTGCGGCAGCAGTAGGAACACGGTTGCAAGGACTCCCGCGGCACCGCCGAGGGTGTTGATAAAGTAGTAACGAGCCAAGGCCGGCGCTAAGGGGGTGTCGCGGAAGGCGCCGAGCATCACCGGCACCGTGCCGCCCATGCAGATTGTGCAGGGCAGGATGAGTAGGCAGGTCAGGAGAAACTGAAAGGTATAGAGAAGCGGGGGCGTTTCTGCCAGTACGAGGAACAGGGGATCGACCAGCTGCGGCAGGAACCCGTGGATCGACAGTGGCAGCAGGGAGAAGAGGGCGATCCCGACCTCCAATCGGACGTAGAGGCGGAGCGGTCGTTCCTGTTTGTCACCGAGTCGTCCGAGGTAGCGATAGCCGATCGCCAGACCACCGAGAAACACCGCGCTGACCAGGGAGAGAGAGATGACCGTTCCGCCGATCAGGTAGCTGAAATAACGGACCCAGAGGATCTCGTAGACCAGCGAGGCGAATCCGGATAGGAAAAGGATCAGGGCGACGGTCAGGGACGTGCTACGGCTGCTCATGGTTTCATCGCCGTGAGCATGGCGTCGATCTCATCTTTGACTTCACCGCTGTAGAAGTCTGACCAGGGGAGCTGGCGCAGCCGTTGTAAGGCGAGGCGAAGCTCGGTCTGGTCGCTGCCGGCATCTGATTCCGCCTTGATCCGCTGCAGCTCGATGTAGGGGTTTTCCGGAAACGCGGCCGCAGCCTGTTGCCACATCCTGGCGGCCATCTCGCTCATGCCCCGCTGCCACGCCTTGTTGGCGAGGTCGGTGTAGGCGAGCCCGTAGGTGGAATCGCGCTCCACTGCCTGTTCGAGGTAGCCGATCGCTTCCTCGAACGGGGCGAACTTGATCGTTGAGGCATAGAGTTCCCAGTAGATATCGGCGTCCTGTTCGGGGTTCTCTTCGATCAGTGGTCGATAGATCGCGGCGCGCTGTTCGTTCTGGAAGAAGACCGAGAGGTAGAGTGACTCCGATTTTTTCGACCAGGCGACCGGCATCGGTTGGTCTAGTATGCCGGGAGCGGTTAAGAGCTCGAACAGGACCTCGCCGATAAATCGTTTATCGAGTTTGACCCAACGGCTGAGGTTGCTGTAAGAGATCGTCGTATCGACGGCCTTGTATTGTTTTTCACGAATCCCCTGAATTAACGTTTTCAAGGTCTTGAAAAAGGGGGTCTCGATTTCATTCTGGTAAAAGGTGTTGAAAAAGGAGAGGTCGAAGTGCAGCAGGACCGGAGAACTCAACGGCGGCAGCCGGTCGTGGTATACGATCTGAAAAGGGGTGTCGTAGATTGTTCCGGCTAAGCCGTATTCGGTCTGCTTGAAGCTCTCCCTTTCGTAGTCGTCGATGGCGCCGAGCCGGAACAGGGAGTCGAGCAGACCCGGTGGGGTGAGGGCGCCGGACGCTTGAGCCCTGGAGGAGACCCAGACGATTTCCTCGAACAGCTTGTTGCGCAGCGCCGCTGTGAGGGTCTGGCTCGGCTGGAAAGTTGTTGCCGCGCGAAGCGGGCCGGCCGCCCTGATCTGATCGACGGTTCCGGTCGCGACCAGTTGATTGATTCCCTGAACAAAGTCCGGGTGGATCGGCTGCAGCATCGGGTCGTCGGAGAAAAGAAGGAGTGTCGGTTTGGATACGGAGAATTTACGCCATTCCGGAATCGCTTCCGACGGCAGTTCGACGAGAGTTGCCGTAATCGGTTCCCGGAAAAGGGTTTTGGTTGGCACATTCTCCACCGGCGGCGATTTCTGATCGCAACCGGAGAGGATAATAAGGGCGAAGCAAAGAGCAATGGTCCAAAATCGAGAATTTAAGTAGGTTCCCTTTGTTGTCCTGTTTCCAGCGTGCAATGTTGTTCCCTCAAATTGTATAGACGCCCCGCCGGGGTGTCTTGTCGTCAGGGGCAAAGACGCGCCAGCGGCGCGTCTCTACGGATTATTTTATTGTAGGGGCGCTGCTTTCCGCGCCCAGCGTTGGTTGTACAAAGATCAGGGCGCGGAA
>PKTY01000308.1 GCA_002869725.1 Desulfuromonas sp.
CTGAGGGTCTGGAACAGGCTGGGGTGGAGTAACGTCATTCGTCCCGGACAGAAGCTGGTGGTTTCGAAAAAGGCGAGTCGGCCGAAGGTGACCGTGGCCAGAACGACGGAAAGCACTTCGACCACCAAGCTGGTTTATCAAGTGCAATCCGGCGACACCTTGTGGGGGATCGGTCGGCAGTTTGCGGTGGATATGGAGCAGATTCTTGAATGGAACAACCTGGATCGGGGTCATGTCCTGAGGCCAGGAGAACGCTTGACGCTGATGGTCAGAGAACAGAGCCGTGGCTGAGGTCGAACACTGCTGTCACCTACACACTCTGCCGAAAATTCCGCCGACAGAGTACCAGAGGCTCTATTTTGGAGCAGAGTTCTGTTTCTGGCGCTTTCCGATCGACCGGGAAATTCTTGAGGCCATCGACTGGTGCCGGGAAGCAGGGTGGGGGATGACGCTGGTGACTCCAACCCTCAATCAAAGTGAACTCAGCGAACTCGGCTCTCGACTGGAACGGGTGCTGCCGCAGTTTGGCGAGAACGACGAACTGGTTGTTTCCGACTGGGGGGGTATCGACCTGGTTGGTACGATCAGGTCTGACCTGACTCTGATTATTGGCCGCGTTCTCTCTGCCCAGAAGAGAGATCCGCGCATCGAATCACTGGCTTTGAACCTCGATGATCACGAATATTTTCGCAACTCGATCTGGAACAGCCGACCCAGTGCCGAATTGCTGCTCGAACTGGGGATTAGTCGCGTTGAACTTGACAACTTGGTTCAGGGGGTTGTGGCACTTCCAAAGTCGCTCAAAGGCTCCTTGCACCTACCGTATGCCATGGTGACATCAACCCGCAATTGCCCATTTCGCTCCACACCCGTTAACCAACCTTGCCCGGCCCCATGCGGTGAGCTGTTCAGGCTGAAGTCCAACGATGGTGGACAGCCATTACTGCAGGCTGGCAACACCCAATTCTTCGAAAATCACCAGGTTCCGGAACGGTTGCTGGAACTCGGAATTGACCGACTGGTCCACCATCCGCAACTCCCGCACTGATCGCCAAGCCCAACGGTTTGATTTTGACTTTCCGCTATCTTCCTGCTATCTTTCTACGCCGTTTAACTTCCATCGATAAAGGATTTGTTGTCCTATGCTCAGCCTGTTGATCTGCCTGGCCATTGGCGCGCTGTTCGGTTTCGGACTAACTCTGACCACCAGCCTCCACCCGGTTGTCTATGTCATCTCATCATCGGTCGTATTCATGATCCTTTACTTCCTGATGATGCGCAAGGTGATGTATAAGCTCAATGTCATGGTCGAGGGGGCTCAAAAGGACCTGATGGCCAACCGTCCTGAAAAAGCGGTGGCCACCCTTCAGCTTGCCAAGAAAAAAATCGGTCCCTGGCAGTTTTTTGTGAGCAAGCAGATGGATGCCCAGATCGGTGTTATCTATTTTCTGCGTCGCGACTTCAGCAAGGCGTTCGATTTTCTGAAAAAAGGGTTTGTGCGCCACTGGATGGCCATGGGGATGCTCGGAGTCATCTACCACAAGCGCAACCAGACCCCGGAGATGATCAAAACCTTTGAGAAGGCGGTATCGGTCACTCGCAAGGAGCCACTTCTCTGGAATTTGTATGCCTATTGCCTGGAACAGGCCGGTGATCGCGACAAGGCGATCAGTGTTCTGGTGCAGGCGATCAAAAAGGCTGGCAGCGATGAGCGCCTGCAGACCAACCTGGAAGCGCTTCAAAACGGGCGCAAAATGAAGATGCAGGGCTATGGCGATTCCTGGTACCAGTTCCACCTTGAGAAAACCGGCGCTCTGATTCGCAAGCAGACCAAGGCCGTTCAGGGCAGGCGCAAGATTGTGCGGCGCTAAAAAGGTTTAGCTGTTGGCTTCCGGCGGTTGATCCTGTTTGTCGGTTTTGGTCTTGCGACGTACCGGCGCTTTACGGGTTCCCGTGGGCTTTTTCTTGTCGGCTTCCTGAGCCGTTTTTACCCTCTCCCCATCGTTCGTCTTTGATTCAGGTTTAATCTCTTCCTTTTTTGAAGTGGTCTTTCTTGTTGTTGACTTAGCCGGGGATTTCTTTGGTTCCTTGTCAATGGCCTGGGAACTGGTCGACGACTGCTCAGTTTCGGGTTGAGCTGTTGCGGTTTTCTTGCTGCGCGTACCAGTAGTACGTCCGGACCTGGGGCGCTTCGCTTTCGGTTTTTCGGTATCATCCTGACTCTCAGCAGGTTGAGGTTGAACCGTAGACGAAGCTTTCTCTGTTGCAGGGCCTGCAGGGTCAGCCTGATTTTCAACCATTTTTTTAGCGCGGGGACGGCTTCGCTTCGGCTTAGGAGATTCTGTCTCAGAGGCTCCTTTTGTGGTCGTTGCTGAGTCCACGGGTGATATTGAGGGCTGTGCCGCTGCCGTTGGTTTTTCTTCAGCGATCCCTTTGGCTGGAAGCTCAGGGCTCGCTGGACTGTTTGAATCCTTCGATGCCTTCATCTCTGTTTGAGTCTGGTCAGTCTTGGGTTGTGCGGGCCTGCGCCTTCCTCTGGATTTAGGCGTCTTCGTACCCTCGGTGGGGGAGGGTTGTGACTGCTCGTCAAGGGGGGGAGGCGATGCCGCTTCTTTGACCTCTGCTTCGGCGAGCGGGGCGTCAGCGCTTGACTTGCGCGCTGTTTTGCTCCGAGGGGCGCGGCGGCGGCGCGGTTTTTTCTCTCCACCCACTGTCTCTTCTGCTCCAGGTTTGGCGATCTGCTGCACTGCTGCAGACTCAACCGTTCGGTCCTGTTTTGGCTCAAGATCAGCGGCTATTGCGGTAGACGGAGTCGCTTGTTCGACAGGAGACTCAATGGCAGACGAGCCCTCTGCGTTGTCCGTGGTTGCGTCTTTTGCCGCCTGTTCTGCCGGTTGCGCCCCGGCTGTTTGCTCTTCCTGTGGCTTCGTTGCGGTCGACTTCTTGCGTCCCCCCCGGCGTCGGCGTTTTTTGGCCGGTACGGGTTCTGTACTCTGGCCCTCGGTTGTTGATGGAGCTGACTCGATCGCTTTTTCCGCAGGCTTTTCTTGAATAACGGCCGAGACTTCGGCGAGAGATTGCAACATGCCGGTGGTTACCGGTTCGGCCAGCTGTTCAGTCTCTCTGGCCCGTTTCTGGAAGTCGAGATCGATCTGGTCGGTGAGAAAATCGGGACGGCCATGAATGTGCAGTTGTACCCGGTAACGGCGCTCGAGTTCGATCAGTTCTTCGCGTTTGTTGTTAAGTAGGTAGGAAGCGACTTCAAGGGGGAGTTGCGCATCAACCTTTGCCACTTGCCCCTTGGCCACTCCGGTATGGATCCGTCGTAGCAGGCTGACCGCCAGTGCCTCGGGATTTTTAACCTTTCCTGAGCCATGGCAGTGCGGACAGGTACGAAAACTGGCGGCAGCCAGGGTGGCTTTGATCCGCTGGCGACTCATCTCCAGCAATCCGAACTGGCTGATTCTGCCGATGTTGATCCTCGCCTTATCGAAGGCGGTCGACTTTTTGAGCTGTTGCTCGACCGCCCGGATGTTCTTGCGGTCGTACATGTCGATGAAGTCGATGACGATCAGCCCGCCAAGGTCGCGCAGCCGCAGTTGACGACCGATTTCCGCGGCGGCTTCGAGATTGGTCTTGGTCGCAGTCTCCTCGACACCCTGTTCGCCCGACATCTTGCCGCTGTTGATGTCGATCGCCACCAGAGCTTCGGTGCTGTCGATAACGATTGAGCCTCCCGAGGGGAGGTTGACCTTGTTGCTGCTGATGGTCTCGATCTGATCCTCAATTTGGTAGCGGGAGAAGATTGGCCGTTGTTCTTGGTGCTGCTTAACCAGGCTGGCGTGATCAGGCATCACCATCTGGAAGAATTCTCTGGCTTCCCGGTAGACTTCAGGATCGTCGATCAGCACCTCATCCATGTCGGTGGTGAAGTAATCACGGATTGAGCGAATGACCAGATTGCTC
>PKTY01000020.1 GCA_002869725.1 Desulfuromonas sp.
GCAGCTGATCTTCGGCTGCGCCTTTTCTCATGACAATCAACATATTCAGATCCCCTTGGTGCGGATACGTTCAAGACGACGAGATTCGTCGATAACACGCTCGAACAGGCGGATGATTGCTTCGTTCTCAAGGGGGCCGGGGTTTTCCCTGGCCATGCTCTCGAAAATCCGCTTCTCTCGCTCCGGGTCGTAGACCGGCACGCCATGCTCCTTCTTGATCTCGCCGATCTTTAGAGCCAGCGCCGCCCGCTCGTTGAAGATCCGCAACAGATCCTGGTCGAGGCGATTGATCTCCCTGCGGTAGTCATCGATGGTCAAATCCTGTCTCCTTAAACGTGATTTTCTGCGATAACAAGCCGTTTTCGAACGTCAAAACACTTTCTTCAAAAGGGTGTCCCTTTTCCAGTGCACATCGTCGAGTTCGGGGTAGTCGATGGTGTAATGAAGCCCACGACTCTCCTTGCGCTTAAGCGCCGAACGAATGATCAATTCGGCAACCGTGGCGATATTGCGCAGCTCGATCAAATCGGACGTGATATAGAAATCCCAGTAGTAGTCGGCGATCTCTTCCTGAATCATCTGCACCCGCCGCAAGGCTCGTACCAGGCGCTTGTCGGAGCGGACAATCCCCACGTAGTTCCACATGCAGCGACGAATTTCGTCCCAGTTGTGAGCGACAATCACCTCTTCGTCGCTGTTGCGGGCGCTACCACTGTCCCAGTGGGCAACGGACGGGAAGGGGGGGAAGCCGTCGGCCTGCAGGGTGATCGATTTGCGGGCGGCGCGACTGCCGAATACCACCCCTTCGAGCAGGCTGTTGCTCGCCAGGCGGTTGGCGCCGTGGAGCCCGGTGCAGGAGGTTTCGCCGATGGCGAACAGGTTGCGGATCTCAGTCTCGCCGTCAATGTCGACTTTGACCCCACCGCACAGGTAATGGGCGGCCGGAACCACCGGCAGAGGTTCGCGCGTCATGTCGATCCCGTATGACAGACAGGTTTCGTAGATATACGGGAAGCGGTCCTTAATGTAGCCGGCAGTGCGGTGAGTGATGTCGAGGCAGATATAGTCGTCGCCGTGGGTCTTCATCTCATTGTCCATCGCCCGGGCGACGATGTCGCGTGGCGCCAGATCCTTGAGAGGATGGTACTGGGCCATGAAGGCGGTTCCGTCCTGGCGGCGCAGTACCGCACCTTCGCCGCGCACTGTTTCAGAAACCAGAAAAGACTTGGCCAGGGGGTGATAGAGGGTCGTCGGGTGGAACTGCATGAATTCCATGTTGGCGACTGACGCTCCGGCCCGGTAGGCCATGGCGATACCATCGCCGGTGGCGACATCCGGATTGCAGGTGTAGAGATAGACCTTGCCGGCACCGCCGGTCGCCAATACGGTGATTCCGGCACCGAAGGTAAAGACTTCGCCGCGCTTGCGGTCGAGCACGTAAGCGCCGAGACAGCGGTCGGGTTTGAGCCGGCGACGAGTCACTTTGGCTTCGGTAATCAGATCGATGGCGACATGGTCATCGAAGACCTCGATGTTCGGATGGACTCTTACCGCCTCGACCAGAGCGCGTTCGATCTCCTTGCCCGTTTCGTCCTTGGCGTGATAGATGCGGCGCTGGCTGTGGCCGCCTTCGCGGGTTAGGTCGTAGCTTTGGTCAGCTTTGCGGGAAAAGTTGACGCCCCACTCAATCAGGTCTTCAATGGCCTTCGGCCCCTGTTCGACCACGGTGCGCACTACAGATTCATCGGGGAGCCAGGCTCCAGCCTCCATGGTGTCGGCAATATGCTGTTCGAAGGAGTCCTGGGTTGTCGCCACCGCAGCAATTCCGCCCTGGGCCAGGCTGGTTGCTGTGGTAGAAATCTCGCGCTTGGTGACGATCACTACCTTGCCATGAGAAGCCACCTTGAGGGCATAGCTGAGGCCGGCGATGCCACTGCCGATAACAAGGAAATCCGAGACGATTTTCATGGTTGGCTGGCCTGTCGTTTGCAGGATAGACGGGACAATCGGTTTGGTGACCGGCCTCAATGTTGACCAGGTTTCAGCCGGTTACGCGAACTTCTGGCGATTATCCGGCCCCTCGGAAATAGTGTCAAGACTTAACTGGGTTGAAATACAGAGGTTTTTCAGCTATAGATTTGAGTATGAAACCTGTGAGGATTTGTAAAATGTTCAGGCTGATAGTGCAATCGCTGAGTATTGCCTTGGTCTGTCTGTCATTGTCAGGTATTTCGCCGGCTTACGCTGACATTTATCGCTATGTTGATTCCCAGGGCATTGTCCATTTTACCGATACTCCGAATCATGCCTACTGGAGCCTCTACCGAAAACAGCAAGGTCAACCAGGCTTCACTGGAAAGCCCACTTTTTCCAGCCTGATTCGAGAATATGCCAACCGCTACCGTCTTGATGAGGCGCTGATCAAGGCGGTCATCAAGGTCGAGAGCGATTACCGGCCCTATATTGTTTCCAGTAAGGGCGCTCAGGGCTTGATGCAGCTGATCCCCGAAACAGCCCGATCACTGAACGTCAAAGACCCGTTTGACCCGGCTGACAACATCCGCGGCGGCTCCCTCTATCTGCGCCTGATGCTCGACCGGTTCAACGGTAACCTCGAACTGGCTCTGGCGGCCTACAATGCCGGACCGACCACTGTGCAGCGCTACGGGGGGGTCCCGCCGTTCGATGAGACCGTCAACTACATTAGGCGGGTCAAATATCATCTTAACCGCTATCGCCAGTCGGGTGACGCAGTGCTATGAACCTTCGTTCCGGACGACTCAACCTGCCGAATATCCTGACTCTGGCGCGCATCTGTGCTGTTCCGGTTGTTCTGGTGCTGATGCTTTCCCCGGCGCGCAGCAACGGTATGTGGGCAGCCGCAATCTTCGGGCTGGCGGCGGTGACCGATTTTATCGACGGCTGGCTGGCACGACGTTGGGGGATTGTTACCGTGCTCGGCAAGTTTCTCGACCCCCTGGCCGACAAGCTGATCGTTATGGCCGCTCTGATCATGTTGATCCCTCATGACAGGGCCCCGGCCTGGGCGGTCTTCATCATCCTCGCCCGCGAGATCATCGTAACTGGGTTGCGTTCGATTGCCTCTTCGGAAGGGATTGTGATCGACGCCAGCGAACTGGGCAAGTACAAGACCATCTATCAGATGGTGGCGATTCAGGGGTTGATACTGCATTATGATTTTTACTGGTTCTTCGGAATCGAATGGCAGATTTTTCGGGTCAATATGCACAATTTCGGGACCTTTTTCTTCTATATCGCCCTGTTTCTAACGGTCTGGTCAGGCTTCGATTACCTGCAGAAATTCTTTCGGGTTTTCGCCAGAACCGATCATGCCTGACTATCATTTTTTGTGAAATTTTCGGTTGACTTGCGTGAGCCCATTTTGTATAAAGGCTCTCGCTTTGCCGAAATGAAATGCGGGACTAACTCAGTGGTAGAGTGCAACCTTGCCAAGGTTGAAGTCGCGAGTTCGAATCTCGTGTCCCGCTCCAAATAGAAAAGCACCTAAGGTTTTATGCCCTAGGTGCTTTTTTCTTGTGCGGATTTATGCGAGGTAAACTTGCTTTTCTGTGGTGTTTTCAGATCGAAATGAAGCGTACATAACAGCGTGACCTGAATGAAACGTAGAGCAGGGTAGAAAGGATGTGACCTTGGTTACTTACGAACAGATTGCCGGGGGGCAGGCGAAGATTGCCGTGATCGGGCTTGGCTATGTCGGGCTTCCTCTGGCGGCGGCTTTTGCCAGAAAATGTCAGGTGATCGGTTTCGATATCAGTGACAAGAAGATCAATGAGTTGCGAGACGGTGTCGACGCCAGTGGCGAACTGAGTCGCGAGGATCTGGCGCAGGTTGCGATCGATTACACCAGCGACCCGTCGCGGCTCGGTGAGGCGACTTTTCTGATTGTCACCGTGCCGACACCGATCGATGCCAGCAACCGTCCTGACCTGCGGCCGCTCGAGGTGGCCAGCCGGACCATCGGCGCCAATCTGGCACAGGGAGCAATTGTCGTCTACGAGTCGACAGTCTATCCTGGAGTTACCGAAGAGGTTGCGGTACCGATTCTTGAACAGTCTTCGAGGCTTAAGTGCGGAGTCGATTTCAAAGTCGGTTATTCGCCAGAGCGAATCAACCCTGGCGACAAGGTGCACACCATCGATAAGATCGTCAAGGTTGTCTCTGGTCAGGATCAGGAGACTCTGGAGACAGTAGCGAAGGTTTACGAGCGGGTGGTCAGCGCCGGGGTGCACCGCGCTTCGAGCATCAAGGTGGCCGAAGCGGCCAAGGTGATCGAGAACACCCAACGCGACCTCAATATAGCTCTGGTGAACGAACTGGCGCTGATTTTCGAACGCCTTGGCATTCCGACCCGAGATGTATTGGCGGCCGCCGGTACCAAGTGGAATTTCCTGCCATTCACCCCGGGCCTGGTTGGCGGCCATTGCATCGGGGTCGACCCTTATTATCTCACCTATAAGGCCGAGTCGACTGGCTACAGTCCGCAGGTGATTCTCTCCGGTCGACGCATTAACGACGGTATGGGCAAATACGTTGCCGAGCAGACCGTCAAAAAGATGGTCAAGGCTGGTCAGGAGATCAAGGGTGCGCGGGTGCTGGTGCTCGGCTTGACTTTCAAAGAGAATGTTCCCGATATCCGTAACAGCAAAGTGGTCGATGTGATCCGGGAACTCGCTGATTTCGAGATCGAGGTGCTGGTCCATGACCCCTTGGCCGATGCAAATGACGTGCGGTACGAGTACGGTCTGGAGTTGACCCGCCTTTCGGAAGTCGGCACGGTCGATGCCGTGGTCTTTGCCGTGCCTCACCGGGAGTTTGCGGCGTTAACTCTCGACACTCTGGCAGGGTTCTGCAGCAACGGAAATGGACGCGGTGTGTTGATCGATGTCAAGGGAGTTCTCGACCGCGATGCGGCTGAGCAGGCTGGATTGCTTTATTGGAGTCTCTGAGGTTTTTTGAGAATAGGGGACATCAACTTGCGAGCAGTACCTTTAGAGTGAAAAACATTTGATCGAAACAGGAAGAAGTAAACGTGCAATACGAAACTAAAAAGCGCTCAATTCTCAAGGCAATCTCCTGGCGGACCTGGGCAACGATCACAACCGCAATTCTCGTGTTTCTCTTCACCGGCGAGTTTGCGCTGGCGATCACGGTCGGGTTGCTGGAAGTGTTCGCCAAAATGGGCCTCTATTTTGTTCACGAGCGGCTCTGGCATAACGTTCAATTTGGCAAGAAAGAGATCCCTTCCTTCGTGGTCTGGTTCACCGGCCTGCCGGCATCGGGCAAGAAGGCACTGGCCAACCGGGTCTACCAGGAGCTAGCCAACCAGCGCCTCAAGGTCGAACGTCTCGATAGCCTTGATGTTCGGCCACTTTTCCCGGAAGTCGGATTTTCTTTCGATGAAGTCAATCGCCATGTTAAACGGGCAGGGCACCTGTGTTCGATGCTGGAGAAGAACGGCGTGATCGTGGTGGCTTCGTTTGTTTCTCCCTATCGGCAGAGCCGCGAATTTGCGCGGAGCGTTTCTAAGAACTTCGTCGAGGTCTACATGAAGTCGACCCCCGAGGCGTGCGAGCAACGCGACACCAGGGGGCACTACGTCAAAGCCCGCCGGGGGGAATACAAGGATTTTCCTGGCGTGGATGTCGCCTACGAAGAACCGATCAGCCCGGAGTTGACCCTCGAGATCGACCAAGTCTCCGAGGAAGAAGCTGCACAGCAGGTGCTCGCTTATCTGAAGCGCTACGTGATTAATGGAAAGAAGGTTGTGCCTGCTCCAAAAGAGTCTGCAAAATGACACGGAGGTGAAAATGCCATGCACTGCGAGGCAGAAATTGAGGGAAAATCAGGTACTGCCTTAATCTGTCGCTCAGTAGCGACGATTGGTGCGTTCCCATTTTCCGGTTGACAGTCTCTCGTTCTGGGGATAGAAAAAGAGCTTGTTTTAGATGATATCTACCTGAGTTTTCAGGTATTCGAGGTTTGACATTTCAGGTTAATCTTTCAGGGAGGTAAACAAATGAAGATGCACAAGCTTATCGGTAGTCTGGCCGCACTCGGTCTGGTTCTTACTTTGGTCGTGACCGCCTCGGCGCAGGAGAGTGTTCTCACTGCGGCCGACTGTGTCAAGTGCCATGATAACGAGTCTGCCCTGATCATGAATAATGGGGCATCCCATAAATCCGAGATCGATTGTCAGGCCTGTCACGAGGGGCATCGTCCCAAAGTGGCCAACAATATTCCGGAGTGCAGCAACTGTCATGAGGGGACAGATCACTACGCGGTGGGCGGCTGCCTCGGCTGCCACAATCCTCATGAGCCTCTCAATGTCAAGCTCGACGCTGAGCATAAGAAGGTCTGTCTGACCTGCCATGCCGGACCTGGCAAGCAGATGGCCGCCAACCCCAGCAAGCATGAAACCTTTGCCTGCAACTTCTGCCACGCCGATACCCATGGAGTGATCCCGGAATGTACGGAATGCCATTCGCCGCATTCGGAGACCATGACCGCCCAAAACTGTGCGACCTGTCATCAGGCTCACCAACCGCTGCTCCTGACTTACGGTCCGGAGACCGCATCGGTCCTCTGTTCATCCTGCCACAGCACGGCGTTCAACCTGCTTACTGCCAGCAAGGCCAAGCACAGCCAGGTGGCTTGCGTAACCTGCCATGAGGACAAGCACAAGACCGTGCCGCAGTGCAGCGATTGTCATGGTCAGCCCCATGCCGAAGGCATTCATGCCAAGTTCCCGAAATGCGGCGAGTGCCACAGCATTGCTCACGACCTCAACAACTGGCCGGAGCAGAACAAGAAGCAGAAGAAGTAATCGTCTTCGATCGCAAGAATTATAGGAGTATTGAGGATGATACGCACTTGCAGTGCCCTTCTGATCGCTTTCTGTCTGATTGCAAGCGGGTTTGTGGTGCCTACGGCAGAATCGGCCAGCCTGACGGTCGCCGATCCGGCACTCTACGCATCCCAACCGCAGCCGATGCAACCGGTCTATTGCGGCGGGTGCCACCCGAGGCCTTTCGCCAATCTCAAGGCAGATGGCGGCAAGCATCAGTTTGTCTGCCAGGGGTGCCACGAGCAGTTTCATGCCTATGACCCGCGCAAGGAGAACTATGACGCCCTGATGCCGAAGTGCGGAGCCTGTCATGAACTGGTCCATGGTGAAGCGGCTTCGGACTGTCTGAACTGCCACAATCCGCACGCTCCACGTAAGGTGCCGGTTGTCGAGCGTCTGACCAGTTCTTGTGGGACCTGTCACTCCGGGCCGGCCAGCGACCTGCAGGCAGCTCCCAGTATGCATAGTGAACAGGGGTGCCAGAGCTGTCATTACAACCGTCATGGTTATATCCCAAGCTGCTTTGAATGCCATTCTGCCCACTACGGCAGCCAGCCGATCGAAACCTGTGTCAACTGCCACCAGCAGGTGCACCGGCCGCTGGAAATCGCCTTGGGCGGGGGGACGGATGTGACCACATGCGGTGTTTGTCACGAATCGGCTTACTCGAAATGGTCAAAGACCCCGAGTAAGCATGGTCAGGTCAACTGTGGTCTCTGCCATCAGCAGCATGGCCAGGTTCCCGACTGCCGCTCCTGTCACGCCCAGCCACATGATCCGCGGCAGCTGGCGAAATTCCCCAATTGCCTGACCTGTCATATCGACGTGCACGACCTTCCGGTCAAGCGCTGATCGTTTTCCTTATTCTCTGACCTATCAAGGGGCTGGCCGCTGGCCGGCCCCTTTCTCTATAAGACGAGAGGGTGTGCCATGGGCACGTTTCAGGGGATCATCGGGCTAGTTCTGATTGTGATCATCGCCTGGCTGGCCAGTGAAGACCGTCGTCAGATTGTCTGGCGTTCCGTCTTGGCCGGCTTGGGATTGCAACTTCTACTTGCCGGATTATTGCTCGGGCTGCCAGCCAGTCAGAGACTGTTCCTGATTCTGAACCGGGCGGTCTTGGCTCTCGATGAGGCGACCAGAGCCGGGACCTCAGTGGTCTTCGGATATCTGGGAGGAGCAGCCTTACCTTTTGCCGAGACTTTCCCCGGCGCTGCATTTGTGCTGGCCTTCAAGTCGCTGCCGGTGGTGCTGGTGGTCAGTGCCCTCTCCGCTCTGCTGTTCTATTGGCGGGTTCTTCCCTGGGTTGTCAAAATCGTCAGCCTTATGCTCTAAAAGACGCTTGGAGTCGGTGGGGCACTCGGGGTTGGGGCGGCCGCCAACGTTTTTGTCGGCATGGTCGAAGCCCCTCTGTTGATCCGCCCCTACCTGGCGCAGATGTCGCGCGGTGAACTGTTTGCGGTGATGACCTGCGGTATGAGCACGATTGCCGGGACGGTTCTGGTCTTGTATGCCTCGATTCTCAACCCCGTTCTGCCCGATGCCCTGGGTCATATTCTGACCGCGTCGCTGATCAGCGCACCTGCCGCCATTGCCATTTCCCTGATGATGGTTCCCCATGTCGGAGAGCAGACCACCGGTCAAATCGAACCTCCGCTGGTGGCGAACAGTGCCATGGATGCCGTTGTCGGCGGAACCCTCGACGGCCTCAAGCTGCTATTGAACATCGTCGCGCTGTTGATTGTTTTCATCGCTCTGATCAGCCTGGTCAACCAGGGATTGGGGCTTTTGCCGACGCTAGCGGGCGAGCCTCTAAGTCTGCAGCGCCTGCTCGGTTGGCTGCTGGCCCCGTTTGCCTGGACACTTGGAGTCCCCTGGTCTGAAGCCCACGTTGTCGGTGGACTTCTTGGCACCAAGACCGTCCTTAACGAGTTCATTGCCTACCTCGACCTCGCAGCACTCGACGAGCAAACCTTGAGCGTGCGCAGCCGGCTGATTGCCACCTACGCGTTGTGTGGGTTTGCCAATTTCGGCAGCCTTGGTATCATGCTGGGAGGACTGAATGCCATGGCACCTGAGCGTCGTAATGAGATTACGGCTCTTGGCTTCAAGTCGATTGTCTCCGGTGTTCTGGCAACCAGCATGACCGGGGCTATTGTCGGGCTTTTTGTTAGCTTATAACTGTTCAAAACAAGTTTAGGGAGGGTTTTTATGGCCGTCGTCGAGATCAGCATCACCCCATTGGGGACCGCTTCGCCAAGTCTTTCCGAGTATGTGGCCGGTTGTGTCGAGGTGGTTGCAGCATCTGGCCTTGCCTACCAGTTAACGCCCATGGGGACGGTGATTGAAGGGGAGATCGATCAAATCCTCTCGGTCATTCGCCAGATGCACGAGCAGCCCTTTGCCAAGGGTGCCCAGCGGGTTTCCACCCTGATAAAGATCGACGACCGGCGTGATCGTTCGAGTCACGATATGCTGGGCAAGGTCGCTTCTGTGACCAGCAAACTACGCTGAACCATGCTGAAGCGTTTTGGGCCCGACGTGTTCATTTGAACAAGCATTTCGCTTGACACTTTTTGTGGCGTCTGGTACTTAAAGAGTCCGTTTCAGACGGCCCCGTCGCCAAGTGGTAAGGCAGAGGTCTGCAAAACCTTTATCACCAGTTCGAATCTGGTCGGGGCCTCCATCATCAGTAATAGGCCAGCTGTTTTCAGCTGGCCTTTCTGTTATTCTCTCTCAATGGCTACTTTCAGTCTGTTGACCGTCCTTCTCTTTGCCTTGCTCGGTAGCTTGGCCGGTTTTGTCGCCGGGTTATTGGGGATTGGCGGCGGGATCATTCTTGTTCCTCTGTTCCTCTGGGCTTTTGCCACAGCCGGTTTCGATCCTCAGATCATTGTCCATTCGGCGTTTGGTACCAGCCTGGCCATCATTGTCTTCACGGCGACCAGCAGTACCTTCGGTCACCGCAAGCGGGGCAACGTTGACTGGCATCAGGTCGGTTACCTGGCCATTGGCGGCATCATCGGCGCCCTGCTTGGGGCCTGGTGGGCTTCGCTGCTCAGCGGCGATTGGCTCAAAGGACTGTTCGGTGTGATGCAGATCCTGGTGGCGTTGAAGATGGTCGCCTTTCACCCGCGGATGCCGCCCGAGCGCCAGGATACTCCTGGCTCATCGGCCCTGATGGCGGTCGGACTGGGAGGTGGGCTGTTCAGTGCTTTCTTTGGCGTTGGCGGCGGCGTGGTCGCTGTGCCTTTGATGGTCCTGTCGCTCAGTTTGCCGATTCACCTGGCGGTCGGTAATTCGAGTGCTTTAATCGTGGTCTCATCGCTGTGCGGAGCGGCGGCCTACATCTATCATGGCCTGTCGTTGACCAATCTCCCTCCCTTCTCACTGGGACATGTCAATTTCCTGGTCATGCTGCTGGTCGCGCCGTTTACCATGCTGCTGGCAAGACTTGGGGTCAGGATTGCCAGCCGCACCAGTCATGATAAACTGGTAAAAATTTTCGCTCTGTTACTGGTTCTGGTCGGACTGCGCATGATCTATCGGGCCTGGCTGAGCTAAACAGGGGAGGAGGTCGATGATGAGGCGCGCTCCGGCAGTGGCCGGTCAGTTCTACCCCGGCCAGCAGGCTGCTCTGCAGCAGATGCTCGCCCAAATGATGCCCAAGGTCGATGATCTACAACCGGCCCTTGGGGTGATGTCCCCTCATGCTGGCTACATCTATTCGGGAATGGTTGCCGGCAAGACCTTTGCCGGGGTCTCAATACCGGAAACTGTGGTCATTGTTGGCCCCAATCACCACGGCCAGGGCCATCCGGCAGCGGTCTATGGGCGTGGTTCATGGGTGACCCCTTTGGGTGAGGTGACGATCGATGAGGCTCTGGCCGATCGCATTCTGCGTGAAGCGCCACTAACCAGTGACGATCAGCTGGCTCACCGGTTCGAGCATTCCCTGGAAGTCCAGGTCCCTTTTCTGCAGGCTGCTGTTTCAAACCTGTCGATTGTTCCCCTCTGCCTCGGCCGGTTAACCCTCAGTCAACTCCTCGAACTCGGTGATGCGCTGGCCAAGGTGTTGTCTGACACCGACCCCCGTCCTTTGCTCGTTGCCAGTACCGACATGACTCATTATGAGCCGGGTCCGGTTGCCAGAAAGCAGGATCTTCAGGCTCTCGACCGGGTGTTGGCCCTCGATCCCGCAGGTCTGTACCGAGTGGTCGGTGAACAGCACATCTCCATGTGCGGCGTTCTTCCGGTGGTTGCCACCTTGCGGGCGGTCAAAATGATGGGCGCCAGACGTGCCGAACTGGTGGAATACCGCAACTCCGGCGATGTCACCGGCGACCAGTCGGCTGTGGTCGGCTATGCCGGAGTGGTCTTCTCCTGACCCTGCGATTCTTTTGTTCCCGGTTGTCATCCTCCCCTGAATCCGGTATAAAACGACTGGATTATTCGTCCCTTCACTGTTGATTTCTCTCGATTTTTCTCAGGAGACTTACATGTCTGATTTGCGAGTTCGTTTTGCTCCGAGTCCCACCGGTACTCTGCATATCGGTGGCGCTCGTACCGCTTTGTTTAATTACCTGCTGGCTTGCAAGGAGCAAGGGACTTTTGTGTTGCGCATCGAAGATACCGATACCGAGCGTTCGACCCAGCAGTCGGTCGATGCCATCCTGCAAGCCATGGAGTGGCTCGGCCTGAGTTACGATGAGGGGCCGATCTACCAGTCGGAACGATTTGAACTGTATAAGACCAAGGTTGCGCAACTGCTCGATGCCGGGCTCGCCTACCGCTGCTACTGCACGGCAGAGGAGTTGGAGGCCAAGCGGGAAAAAGCTATGAAGAGTGGCGGCAAGCCACGCTATGATGGAACCTGTCGCCAGCGCAGCGACCAGCCCGACGCACCGTTTGTCGTTCGTTTCAAATCTCCGCAAGCCGGTGTGGTCTCTTTTGTCGATCGTATCAAGGGTACGATCTCAGTCGATTACGCAGAGCTTGATGACCTGATTATTCAGCGCTCCGACGGTACTCCGACCTACAATTTCGTGGTGGTGATCGACGATGCCGAGATGGGGATCAATCTGGTGATTCGTGGCGACGACCACGTCAACAACACTGTGCGCCAGATTCCGATCTATGAAGCGTTAGGCTATCAGGTGCCGGAGTTCGCCCACGTGCCGATGATACTCGGTGCTGATAAGAAGCGACTCTCCAAGCGCCACGGCGCCACCTCGGTGATGGACTACCGGACCATGGGGTACCTGCCGGAGGCGATGGTCAACTATTTGGTGCGGCTTGGCTGGTCCTATGGCGATCAGGAGATCTTTAGTCGGGACGAACTGATCGAAAAATTCTCGCTCGAGAACGTCGGCAGGGCGGCCGGGGTGTTCAATCCCGACAAACTGCTCTGGCTCAACGAACATTACATCAAAACTGGGGATCCCAGGCGCCTGGGGCAACTCCTGGTCGGTTACCTGGCGGACCTTGGGGTCTCAACGGATCAGGGCCCTGAGCTTGAGGCCGTGGTCAAAACCCTGCAGGACCGAGCCAAGACCATGGTGGAAATGGCCGAGGGCGCCGCCTTCTATTACCGGGCTCCTGAGACGTATGATCCCAAAGCTGCCGAAAAAAACCTGACGGACGACAAACGGCCGGTCCTGGACCTGCTCATTGAAGAGCTGGCTAACGTTGAGGATTTTTGTCACGATACCATCGAACAGGCGTTTCAGAAGGTGATGGAGCAGACCGGTCTGAAGCTCGGCAAGATCGGGCCGACGGTGCGGGTTGCCTTGACGGGTGGCAGCACCAGCCCGAGTATTTATGACGTCATCGCCGTCCTCGGCCAGCAAGAGACTCTGGCCCGCCTGCGTAAAGCCCTGACCTTTCTTTCCTAAAAATCACGACCCGGGAGGATTGCCATGCTCAAAGCGAGACTGACCGACCTTTCACTGCTCAAGGAACAGTGCTATATCGACGGTCGCTGGTGTGACGCCGACAGCGGGGAGACTCTCGCTGTCACCAACCCGGCGACTGGAGAACTGATCGCCCGGGTCCCGAAAATGGGAGCTGCCGAGACCCGCCGTGCCATTGCTGCCGCCAGCAAGGCCTGGCCGGCCTGGCGGGCCAGAACAGCTCAGGAACGATGCCGGATTTTGCAGAGCTGGTATCAGCTGCTGTTGGCCAACCAGGACGATCTCGCCATGATCATGACTGCTGAGCAGGGCAAGCCCTTAGCCGAAGCGCGCGGAGAGATTGCCTATTCGGCCTCGTTCGTCGAGTGGTTTGCCGAGGAAGGCAAACGGGTTTACGGTGACGTGATCCCCCAGACCAACAACAGCCAACGTCTGGTGGTCATCAAGCAACCGATTGGAGTCTGTGCCGCTGTGACTCCCTGGAATTTTCCCTCGGCGATGATCGCCCGCAAGGCGGCTCCGGCGCTTGCCGTTGGTTGCCCGATGGTTGTCAAACCGGCATCAGCCACCCCGTTGTCGGCTCTCGCCTTGGCTGAGCTTGGCGAGCGGGCAGGGCTTCCTGCGGGGATTTTCAGCGTGGTGACCGGTTCTTCGGGCGCCATCGGCGGGGAGATGACGTCCAACCCCGAGGTGCGCAAGCTGACCTTTACCGGATCGACCGAGATCGGCAAGCAGTTGATGGCAGCTTGCTCTGGAACCATGAAAAAAGTCTCCATGGAACTGGGCGGTAATGCCCCGTTTATCGTCTTTGACGACGCCGATCTCGACGCGGCTGTCGAGGGGGCGTTGATCTCCAAATATCGCAACACCGGCCAGACCTGCGTCTGTACCAACCGGTTTCTGGTGCAGGACGGGGTCTACCCGCAGTTCGCCGACAAGTTGGCGGCGGCGGTCAGCCAGTTAAAAGTTGGCGATGGACTCGTGGGCGAGACCCAGCAGGGGCCGATGATCGACATGCCGTCCCTGGAAAAGGTCGAGGAACACGTCAACGACTGCCTGGCCAAGGGGGGGAGGGTGATCACCGGTGGCAAGCGCCACAGTCTGGGAGGAACCTTTTATGAGCCGACGGTTGTTGTCGATGTCACCAGCGACATGCTGATCGCCAAGGAGGAGACCTTTGGTCCAGTCGCGCCGCTGTTCCGCTTCACCACCGAGCAGGAGGCGATTGCCATGGCCAATGATACCGAATTTGGTCTCGCCTCCTATCTTTACACCAGGGATTTGGCCCGCAGTTGGCGGGTCGGAGAAGCGCTTGAGTATGGCATGGTCGGTATCAATACCGGCCTGGTCTCCAATGCTGTGGCCCCTTTTGGCGGGATCAAGGAATCGGGCAACGGCCGGGAAGGATCGAAATACGGGGTCGATGACTTTCTTGAAATCAAGTACCTCTGTATGGCGGGGATCGATTCCTGAGCGCTATTTCATAGAGCTTTCTGGCCGAGTCGTAACGAGTTGCCGATCACGCAGATCGAGCTGAGGGCCATGGCGGCGGCGGCGTGAATCGGCGCTAGCTGGCCGCTGGCGGCCAGGGGGAGGGCGGCCAGGTTGTAGACGAAGGCCCAGAACAGGTTCTGGCGGATCACCCTGAGGGTCTGGCGGGCGATGTTAAGGGCCTCGGTCAGGCGCGGCAGTTCCGGTCTGGTCAGCACCAGATCGGCCGAGTCGAGTGCGATATCGGTGCCGCCGACCATAGCGCAGCCGACATCGGCCGCCGTCAGGGCCGGAGCATCGTTTATGCCGTCGCCGACCATCAGGACCCTGGCCCCGTGGTTTTGCAGCTCGATAATCTGTGCGCTTTTCTGCTGAGGTGTCAGTTCGGCCCAGACGTCGTCGATGCCTAGATCTGACGCCAGTTGCTCTCCGGCCCGTTTGGTATCGCCGGTCAACAGGGTCGTTCTGATCCCTGATCTTTTCATCTCACCAACTAGATGCTTGGCCTGGGGCCGGGGGGCATCTTCCAGTAGGATGTGGCCGAGATAGCGGTCTCCTGCGGCCAGATGGACAGCGGTTGCAGTCTCCTCGTTCTCTGTCGGGATGACGATACCATGTTCTCGCAGTAGTCGACTGCTCCCTGCAAGCCAGGCTGTTCCCCCTTCATCAACCACCAGTCCTCGCCCCGGTATTGTACGCACCTCCGCTAGAGGCTCGACTGTCAGGCTTCTTTTGCGAAGTTCCTGACAGATACCAATCGCCAGAGGGTGAGAGCTCTCCCAGGCTATAGCTGCAACCATTTGGAGCAGGACATCGGGCTGACCATCGCAAGCGAAAATCTTCGTGACTACTGGACTGCCGCTGGTGAGGGTGCCGGTTTTGTCGAAGCAGACATGGTCGAGACGTCCAGTGGTTTCGAGGATGTCACCACCGCGAAACAGAATGCCCCGAGCAGCAGCTGTGCCGCTGGCGACCAGAATCGCGGTTGGAGTCGCCAAGCCGAGAGCGCAGGGACAGGCGATCACCAGCACGGCCACGGCAGCCAACAGGGGGGAGATGGCCTCGGCAGGGTAGAGTGACCAGTAGAGCCAGGTCAGTCCGGCAACCAGGATCACCAAAGGGACGAAGATGCTGGCGACACGGTCGGCAAGGCGTTGGATCGGAGCACGGCGGGCCTGAGCCTCCTCGACCAGACGGGCCACCCGGGCGACAAAAGAGTTGGTCGCTGGCTGGGTGACCTGCACGGTGAGGGGACTGAGCAGGTTAAGGGTTCCGGCCAAAACCTCATCGCCCCGCTGTTTGAGTTGTGGTAGCGGTTCGCCGGTGGCTGCCGAAAAATCGACCTCGGAGCGGCCATCGAGAATAAATCCATCGGTTGCAAAGCGCTCGCCGGGCAGGACGCGCACCCGCTCACCCGGTTGCAGCAGGTGGCTGTCGATCTGAATGAGCTCGCCGTATTCGTCGAAAGTCCAAGCCAGCTCAGGAGTCAGGTGCATGAGACGATCGACACCGCTTGCTGCCCGGCGGCGGGCTGCGTTTTCGAAAAGCCGCCCGGCCAGAATCAGGGTGACAATCATGGCGGCCGTATCAAAGTAGACCTCGCCGCCGCTCCATAGGGCCGTCATGCTTGCTCCATAGGAGGCCAGTACGCCGAGGGCGATCAGCGAATCCATGCTTGCGCTGCGATTGATCAGACTTCGCCAGCCACCGACCAGAAACGGCCAGCCGCTGTAAAAGACCACCGGTGTGGTGACCAGAGCGGCAAAGGCCTGCAGCAGGCTGCGGGCAGCCGGGTCGATCCCCTGGAAGTAGCCGGCGTAGAGGGCCAGGGAATAGCCCATCAGCTGCATGGAGAGGAAAAAAGCGGTACCGAAACGGATCAGCAGCGAACGGCGCTCGCGGTCGAAAGCGTCATGACTGCTGTCGCGGGTGAAGGGGCGGGGTTGGTAGCCGAGCCGGGTGACCGCTTCAAAGAGTTGACCTGGCGTAACAACCTTCGGGTCGAAACGTACCCGGGCCCGATGAGTGCCATAGTTGACCCGGGCATCGGCAACGCCGGGTAGCCGTGACAGAATCTTTTCGTTGAGCCAGACGCAGCTGGCGCAACGCAACCCCTCGAGTACAAACGACAGTTCAGCCTGTTCTTGCTGCTGGGTGACAAAGCGCAGCAGATACTCGTTGTCATAGACGCTGTTGAAGGCTCCACTAGACAGCCCTGGTTCGTTCCATTCCCGCTGCTCATAGAATCTGCCGAGTCCGCTGCCGGTGATGATCAGGTAGGCGCCACGGCACCCCTGACAGCAGAAGTGCAGTAACTGCCCGTCAATCTCGTCAACAACCAGGTCTGACGGCGGGATGGCCAGGCCGCAATGCACACAGGTTTGGGGAGAGTCCACAGAGTTGGGGTTTTGGGCTTGGGACAGACGACTCATATCAGGGCATTGTGATCAACAGGCGCTTGCTAAGCTTGGCGCCACTACGGTCGAGGCTCAGCTCCGCAGTCAATTCCCCCTGCAGAGAGTCGGGGATCTTGGCTTGATAGGTTCCCGGAGCTGTCTGCTGCAAAACTAGGTTCAGAGGAGACGACCGATCGAGGAGAGTCAATTGTCCCCGGGCATCGACCACAGGTAGGCCTGAATTGTCTTTGAGCTCGATGTGCAGTCTGTTCGCGACCAGTCTGATGTCGGTGCTCCAGCCGAGCGATTCCGCAGCCCTGCGTTCGAGAAGGGTCTCGTTGTAGCGCAGACCGTGGCTGTAATAATCAGGGTCGGTTACGCCGCTGCTGTGTTGGCTGGCGAGGTAGATAGAGAGGACGGTCAGAATCAGAAAACCGCCACCAAGTGTCAGCAGCAACCATGGAGTATGGTGGGTTTTAGTCATGCTTGTCCATCGGTTGTACCAGGTAGAGGGTCACATGGGTCATGGACTGTCCGGAAGCGTCGCTGACCTGCAGTTCAACTGGCCGTGGCCGGGAAGAATTGACCGCTTTGGACTGGATCGCAAAGTCGAGACGCATTTTTTTCTGTGCCTCGATCTTCTGCAGCTTAACCGGACCGCTCAGGGAGAGATCATTGTTCTGGTTAACCAGTTGCAGCTGTATCTCGAGGGGCACCGAGCTACGATTGGTCAGATAAGCGGTAAAGAAGTTGACAATCTGCTGGTTGGCGATCGAGCGCGGCATCAGTTCGCTATTGCGGGCAACTTTTAAGGCAACCGGTTCGCGTTGGGTGACCGCCACAACCAGTCCGGTGACGATTCCGATCAGTGCCAGGCCGACCAGAGCCATGCGCAGGTTGAGAAGTGCCTTGGGGCCGTGTCCATCGAGGCCGAAACTGTAACGGATGATCCCCGTCTGCTGGCGTCGGGCCATGACCTCCCGGCAGGCGTCGAGGCACCGTCCGCAGTTGATGCATTCAATCTGATAGCCGTCGCGAATGTCAATTCCGGTAGGACAAGCCCTGACGCAGGCGCCGCAACGGATGCAGCGGTCTGCTTCAGAGGGATGATAATGCAGGGTCAGAGTGCCCGGGTCGACCAGTACGGTCTGAAAACGTCCATATGGACAGAACTCCTTGCAGAGCAGGCGGCGTAGCAGGGCGAGGTCGGCGTAAGTGACTGAAGCGACAATTGCCAGGGTCAGAAGCGCCACCCAGTGCAGCTCGCCGCGAGCCAGTTCGCTGAAAAATCGGACCGGTTCGATGAAATACCAGACCAGGTTGGCCCCTACCAAAAGGGAGAGGCCCATACAGAACAGCTGCAGAATCAGTTTACGAACGATACGGCCCGACATCACCCCGGCTTTGACCCGGATGCCGATTTTGCGGGCAAACCACTCAACCAGGTCGACCAAGGTGGTCTGGGGGCAACTCCAGCCGCACCAGGCTCGTCCGAATGCCAGGGTGACCAACAGGAACAGCAGGGTCAGGGCGATAACCAGCGGCAGAAAGAGGGAGAGATCGGTGACCGGAAAACGTTGACCGAAGGCGAAAAGGGTGAGGCTCGGCAGATCAAGGCGTAAAAGGCTTTCTCCCCCGATCTGTAAGAACGGCAGGCTGACCACCGTCAGGGTGGTCAGCCATTGAAACGCAGTACGCTTGGGACCGATCAGCGCCGGACTGCCCGTTCCTAGAGGTTTAGAGCTCAAGCAGGTACTCGACAAGTTCCTCTATCTGGTCGTCATTAAGCTGTCCGGCGAATCCGGGCATCCCACCGGGACGCCCTTTAGCGATACTCTCGGTGACCTCAGTCTCGCTTTTGCCATGGATGTATTCAGCGGTTGTCAGGTCGGGGCCGACGCCACCTTTGGCCTCATTGCCGTGGCACATGGCGCAGAGTTGTGCGTAAAGGTCAGCGCCACCATCATCGCTCTTCTGTTCGATGGCAGGTGCCGTGACCGCCGCCGGCTCTTTCTTCTGTGGCGGTGCAGTCTTCTGGTAGGCTTGTTCGTGTCGGCTCATTTTCTCCTGGAATTCGGTGTCGGAGCTCCATCCCGAAAGGAGGTAGAACGCCGAAAAAGCGACTCCCCAGATGATCAGTCCGTAGAACAGGACCGTGAAGTAGACCGGGGGACGCTGTTCGCGGTCTTCGGTAATACCGTCATGATCGTGCTGTGCGCTGTCGTGTTGCGTCATGGATGTTTCCTCCCGAGAGTTCATTCCTCTTCAAGCATCCGGTGCTTCGCTTCTTCCATGCGTTGCCGGTTCTTGCTGCGGTAGGTTCGCCAGACCAGCAGGGCAAAGATCACAAGAAGGCCAAAAGTCACACCAAGATAGAGGATTGTTGCGAGCCCCATCTAGTGGTCACCGTAGCGGATAAAATTGACCATTTGCCAGACCTTCTGACTACCCAGATTCGCGAACGAAGGCATGCCGTTGTCGGTGATCCCGCCATAGATCAGTTCGAACAGGATTTCATCGTCGTAGTTTTCCCCCTCGAGCTCCGGACCGATCCCCCCCTCAAGCTGGTCGCCATGACAAGGTGCACAGTTCTGCTGGTAGACGGTTCTGCCGGCGGCGATTGCTGCAGTATCTTTCGGGAAGGGGTTTTTGAGGTCGCCGACGATTTCCACGGCGGCGGTTTTGCGCCAGGGGATCCCAGTGCCGAGCTTCTGCAGGTAGGCGACCATGGCGTCCATTTCGGTTTTGCTGCTCAATTCGTCGATCTCGGCCTGGGTATAAGGAAAGCCAAGGACGTCCATTGCCTTACGGACAGAATTCGCTTCGAGTGAACGTTCACTGAGAAAAGCATAGGCCGGCATGTTCGATTTAGGGATCATCACCATCGGCGCTGCCATGTGCTGGTAATGCCAGGCGTTCGGATACTTGCCGCCGAGGCGCGCCAAATCGGGGCCGGTGCGCCGCGAACCCCACAGGTGGGGGCGGTCATGGACGAACTCTCCTGACTTGGAATACTCACCATAACGCAGCACATCGGCGACCAGCGGGCGGACCGTCTGGGAGTGGCAGTTGTTGCACCCCTCTCGGATGTAGACATCGCGGCCGGCCTGTTCCAGCGGCGAGTAGGGGGTGACGGTTTCGATGCGATCGGACTCGGTGTTGACCCAGGCAAAAGGCAGGACCATGGTGATGATAGTGCCAACAAGAATTGCCAGGGTGGCGAGAAGCAGCAGGAGGATCGGTTTCTTTTCAAATGATGGAGTGCTCATCGGTCTCAATCCCCCTTTCTAGGCGCTCTGGGCAGCCAGGGTTGTTTGTTTGCCACCCTGGGCGGTCTTGATCAGGTTGTAGATGAAGACCACCAGACCGACCAGGTAGATGACGCCGCCGATGCCGCGCATCCACCAGTAGGGATACATTTCAACCAGCACCTCCATGAAGGTGTAGGTCAGGCTGCCATCATTGTTGAGGGCGTGCCACATCCCGGCCTGTTGCAGGCCGGCGACCCACATGCTGATCGAGTAGATCAGCTGGCCGATCAGCGCCAGCCAGAAGTGCAGGTTGGCTAGGGGGATGCTATGCAGATCGCGGCCGTAGAGACGCGGAGCCAGGTAGTAGATAGCGGCGAACAGCACCAGAGAGACCCAGCCCATGGCCCCCATATGAACGTGGCCGGGAACCCATTCGGTGTAGTGGATGAATGCCGAGAAGGAGCGGATCGCCTGGGACGGCCCTTGCAGGGTCTGCAGGCCGTAGAAGGTGATGCCGAGAATCAGAAATTTGACCAGGTAGTTTTCGCGCATCTGGTGCCACTGGCCGTTCATCGACAGGTAGCCGTTGAACACCGATCCCCAGCTTGGTGCGATCAGCATGATGGAGAACGCCATGGCCAGGGTCTGTACCCAGTCGGGGACAGGAGTCCAGAGCAGGTGGTGGGCGCCGGTCCACAGGTACATGAAGATCAGCGACCAGAAAGCGACAATCGATAGCCGGTGGCTGTAGATCGGAACCCCGGTCGATTTCGGAAGGAAGTAGTAGAAGATTGCCAGGGGGGGGGCGGTCAGCACCATGGCGACGGCGTTATGACCGAACCACCACTGGACGTTGGCATCATTGGTGCCAGCATAGGCCGAGTAGGATTTGAACAGCGAGACCGGAACCTCGGCGGCATTGACCAGGTAGAGGACGGCCACTCCGACCAGCGCGGCGAGCATGTACCAGAGGGAGATGTACATCTGCTCTTCCTGGCGCTTGACGATGGTCATGATGATGTTGATGGCGAACACGACCCATAGAACAACGACCATGATGTCGATCGGCCATTCGAGTTCATGGTACTCCTTGGATGTGTTGAAACCGAGCAGCAGGGTAACCGCTGCCGCGATGATGGTGGCGTTGAAGAACCAGAGCTGGAACTTTGCCAGACCGTTGCTCCACAAAGAGCAGCGACAGAGGCGCTGGACCATGTAGTAGAAGAGGGCGAAGAAGCTACCGATTCCCCAGCCAAAAATCGCGGCGTTGGTATGGAGCGGGCGCAGGCGACCGTAGGTCAGGTAAGGAGCGAAATTCAGGTCTGGATTGACCAACTGGAAGGAGATCAGCACCCCGACCAGCACCGCAACCAACCCCCAGAGAATACTCCAGGTGATAAAACTGCGCACGATGGCGTAGTTATATTCGACAGTCTCCATGGATCCTCCAGTCTTAAGGAATGAAAGTGTTTAACAGTTTAGAATGTCTGGGATTCTTGTCAAGAAGTTCTAAAGATTACAAAAACGGTAAAACTTTAAGTAAGAATTAAACTTTTGTCAATATTAAATGACTTGATTTGCCGTTGACAGCTTCGGGCGCATACTGTTATAAATTTTCCACCTATTCGGGCGATTAGCTCAGCGGGAGAGCACTCGCCTCACACGCGAGGGGTCGCTGGTTCAATCCCAGCATCGCCCACCAGTAAAAACAGCCACTTAGCGGATTTGCTAGGTGGCTGTTCTCGTTTCTAGGTGAGGTTTCGGGTGAGGTTTTTGTGAAGAGTCGCTTCGTGTCATTACCGACACTAGGCCAACGGTTGTCCCCCATCATCTGCGCGTATCGTTCTCTCTTGCCTTGGTCCACACGCATCATCCCGTCACTAAGTTCAAGAACAGATAGATAGACTTTTTCTTAGGGTCAAGAATCACAAACAACATTCCTGGTGACCATCTTGTTTATTTGCATTTCTTGAACTATGGTATACTCTGATTAGAAAGTACATACATATTGTGTTGGTGGATATATAAGTATTGAAGATTAAAAAGAAGGTAATGGATGTATTGTTCATTATTATAAAGCTTGAAAAATCATAACTTCCCTAACAGAGTAAAAATAAATCAAGATAGTTTTTTTATGTTTTGAACTCGCAATTTTGAAGAAAATAAAAAATAAATATTTTAAAAAATTGAAAATAAAAACTGTTATGCCTGAAAGAAAAAATAATCTTATACGTTTATCGTTCAGACCTTCCGATTATGATAGTCCGGGAAGGGTTGAGTATGAAATTAATTTATCAAAAAGCAACGAAAAAGATTTAATAATACAAAAAACATTGAAACAAATAACTTTAGATGACACATCTAGTCATATGCTTAGAGATATGTTGAATTATGCTGACACTTATCTTCCTGTCCCAGAGATGTATTCCTTGCTTGAAGGGTCTTTTACTCATTGCGCTCTCGCAAGAACTGTTTCTAAGAAATATTTAGATGATGCAATGAATCATATGGAGGCCTTAAATCCTGAAATGACTCTGAAGATGCTTAGAGCAAAATTTTATGATTTTCCAAGTTCTACAACAGTTTCCCAGCTAAAGTATTTATTTGCTTGCATCAAAGAATTGCAAAAAATAATTTATAAAAAACACGAACTTTCTGATGATTCTGAATTTTATAGAGGATGATTAGAATTGTGGGCCTGTAGAGCCGTACGTTTAAATGACCTTCTCAGCACAGCGCTGCGACATTTCCCGACGTTCTTTCGAGTTTTTAAGGGTGGCTATCCTCAAAAGTCACGGATTGTAAGAGGGGTATCGGCCCTCCGATTGATAGAGCTATTCGATAAGGGTTTTAATCCGAATGGAAACGGATACCTGGTGACGGGTGTTCGTTTCTAGATTGCAGCCTTTCTACGAAACATCCTTCGATGATTGGTTTTTGACGTCTTAAAGTTGTGAGCAGGATTTATAAAAAAGCCCCAACCGGGGACGGCTGGGGCTGTCAAAGATTTTTAAAACAAGTTAGCGCTGTTTTTAAATCATCCAGACGCAGACCTTTATTGGGTCGCGGTGAAACCTCACCCCGAAGGGATGTTTAGCCTTTAGCCAATGACTGGATTTCTTTCATAGCCTGCGGTACTAAAGTGGCGAGATTTACACCCATAAACCATATTCGAGATTATCAGAGCGAGAAAATCCATGAACCGTCCGATTGCGATACTGCTCATTGTCCTAATATCCGCTGCTTTGCTGTTCAGCACATTCGCTCTTTCCCAGGGAAAATTCGTTGAAGCCCTTTTCGTATATCCTTTGCTGATCATTGCTTATGTTTTTGCCCGACATGGAAAAAAGTCATGACGATCAAAAAATCAGGACGACCAACTGATCACCCAGAATGAAGTGAGTCAACGCCATGCACATGAAACGCATAATTGGCTGTGTCAGGACCAGGGGGGGGGGGCGAGTAAGAGAAAAGGAACTTCATCCATAAAGCCAAGAATCAGTATGATCACGTTAGGTGTTCGGGGCCTGTCTTCTGATATTGAG
The DNA here is from genome assembly GCA_002869725.1 of Desulfuromonas sp. Classification (GTDB taxonomy): domain Bacteria; phylum Desulfobacterota; class Desulfuromonadia; order Desulfuromonadales; family BM103; genus BM103. The sequence continues at coordinate 23,482 of PKTY01000020.1, forward strand.
TTTTATGAAAACGGGCTTTATGGGAAGTGGCCCATAAACCGTTTTTCTGGGTAGGGCTTCATAACCCAGAAGATGCTGACGGCCGGATGCATGGCAATCACCATAGTCGATTCAAGAAATATGTTGGACGAGGAGACTATCGCTTAGTATATGAATGGTGTGCTCTTTGTCACAAAGCAAGCAAGAAACTTGAGGACCGCTGTGATAAGTGCGATGAGATAGGCGATAATAGCGTTGTTTTTTTTGATATCTTCCATAAAAACGAAGTATAATTTTCTTGGCTTCCACTGTTTACAATTCACGGATCATGAGAGGAAAATCCGGACTTCGATTGGTCAAAACCTTATGTGAGAGTCTCTAGGGTCACCGAAAAGAGAAGTTTATTGTGCCTGCTTAATAATGTAATGCACGGCGGCCTCGATTTCTTCATCGGTCAAGTTTGGATTACCTCCCCGTGCAGGCATGGCACCTTTCCCGCGGATAACTGATTCAACCATGTGATCGATACCGTGATGAATGTGCTTTTTCCAAGCTTCCTTGTCATTGATTTTTATAGCGCCAGAAATACCTAGGTTATGGCATGAAGCGCAGGTACGTTCATAGACATCCTTACCTATGGATAAGTCCGCCTTTTTTTCTCCATGTTCACCGAATTTTAACGAATGAGAGGTGGCTCCAATAGACTCATCTTCCAAAGAACTTAATAAAAACAAAGTGAATAACAAAAATATAAATAATCTCATTCAACTACTCCAGTGACAAGTACTTCATTTATAAATAATTATTTCCCGTTATTTTCTATTATAGCTATTTTTAATGACACTACCACGGTAATAATTCACCATTACAGTGCCAAAATGAACCACTGTTATCTAGATTCATGGCTTCAATTATTTGTACCAGTCCAGCAACTGATTCTTCGGTGCTAATAATGCCGGAAAAATCTACCATTCGGGTTTTGACAAAGCCCGGATGCAGTTGCGCAACGGCAATCCCAAGTTTTTCCAAATCAATTGCCAAAGATTTTCCAAAGGCATTTAATGCGGCCTTGGATGCACGGTAGCCATAACGACCACCTGAATCATTGTCACCGATTGATCCCATGCGACTCGAAATATTCGCAATTTTAC
>PKTY01000405.1 GCA_002869725.1 Desulfuromonas sp.
ATGAGATTGGATTTTGACACAACTTTTGGCACGAGTTTAACCTGCGGCGGGTGTCAAGGTAGTTGTCGCCTTCATCTCGTTATGCCGCTTTCGGAGGGGACGTCCGGCGGCCGCGAACCTGGTGTCTGTCGCGGCACTACAGGGAGGGAGGAATGCCTGACCTGAATCGGACTAAGCGGATTCAGCGGGGGTTGACACCAGCTCCAAATTGTCAATCTTGGCCGGCCAGATCACTTCCCGCTCCAGCAGCACGTGGGCTGTCTCGTCATCGACCAGCTTGTAGACGATACCCACGCAGCCATCGAGGCGGCTGCAGTCGCAGATTATAACTTTGTCACCATATTTGATCATGACCGGACCTAAACTTAAGTCAATTCTTCGATGTCCTGTTTTTCTGACAGGTTCACCTCTCCCACATCCTGAACCAACGCCAGCTCGTCGCTACTAAACACGCGATCGATGTTCAGCAGAATCATGAACTGGTCGTTAACCTTTCCCATCCCATGGATGTATTCGGTCTTGAGTTTGGTCCCCAGTCGAGGGGGTGGTTCAATCTGGTCATGGTTGACCTCAAGAACTTCGCGCACTGCATCGGCCTTGGCACCTACAATCAGTGTCTCCTCGTTGACTTGCACTTCAATGACGATAATGCAGGTGTCCTGAGTTTCTTCAGTCTTTGGCATGCCAAGTTTGACCCGCATGTTGACCACCGGAACCACCTGCCCACGGAGGTTAATCACTCCGAGCATGTAGTCTGGTGTCTGCGGAACGCTGGTCACCGGAATCAAGCTTAGAATTTCTCGGGTTCTGTTGACCTCAACTCCGAACAACTCTCCTGCCAAGGAAAAGGTGACATACTGAGTTGATATCGATTCGATTTCACTCATCATTGCCTCCTTAAAATGCCTCAAACTCTTCATCAAGTTTGTCGTGCGTAGCCCCTGGTTTGGGGCCTTGCTTCTCACCGTTTTGGGATGATTGACTTGACGGTTTAAAGTGACCTAACTGAGGCGTTGCTTTGGCCTGACCAGAATGTTGCTGACCACCTTGGCGTCTGAAACTTTTGCTCCCTTTGGTGTCAACCTTGAAGTACGCGATCATCTCGGCAAGCTGTTCAGCCTGGCCTGACAATTCTTCAGCTGTACTCGCCATCTCCTCAGATGCTGATGCATTCTGCTGGATAACCGCATCAAGCTGCTGAATGCTCTTGGCAATCTGCTCAGCGCCGGCATCCTGCTCGCGGCTGGCTGCACTGATTTCCTGCACAAGCTCGGCTGTTTTTTGGATACTGGGGACAAGTTCGCCTAACATTTGGCAAGCTTGTTCAGCGACGTCGACACTGCTGACCGACAGCTCATTTATTTCGCCCGCGGCTATTTGGGAGCGTTCAGCAAGTTTGCGAACTTCAGCCGCAACGACCGCGAAGCCCTTCCCATGCTCCCCGGCCCTGGCCGCTTCAATGGCCGCATTCAAGGCCAGCAGGTTGGTTTGCCTGGCAATTTCCTCGATGATCATGATTTTGTCGGCGATCTCCTTCATGGCACCGACTGTACGATTCACTGCATCACCGCCTTTGGCCGCGTTTCCTGACGCCTGAACAGCGATTTTTTCGGTCTGTATGGCATTATCGGCGTTCTGTCGTATATTGGCGGTCATCTGCTCAACGCTCGATGATGCTTCTTCGGCAGAAGCGGCCTGTTCCGATGCTCCTTGGGACATCTCTTCACTCGAGGCACTCATCGCCTGAGACCCTGATGAGACGTTTTCGATGGCACCCGTCACCTGTCCAATGATCTCTCGAAGTTTTCCAACCATTGTGCTCAGCGCCATCCCTAGCTGGTCTTTTTCCGAGGAGAGCTTCACTTCAACCATCAAATCACCTTCGGCGATCTGTTCAGCGACATTGGCTTGGCGCCTTAGGCTTGCCACCATGTGGTCGAGTGAGGCCGCAAGCTTGCCAATCTCATCTTTTCGGTTGAGGTTCAGCTCTGTCGAGAAATCCCCCTTGGCAATCTCCTCGGCAAGGGAAACCCCCATTCCAACCGGCTTGGTAATGGAGTTCGTTATAAAGAAGGCCGTCAGGGCTCCGACAATCACGGCAACCACCATAAGAAGAATCGATGCCAGGTTGGCTTGGCTTTGGGCATTTTTTGCCATCTCAATGAAGCTATCTCCGAGTGCAACAGAAACAGCATCAAGGTCAGCCAGCTCTTGGCGGGCTTCATTCAGGTGAGCCTGAACTTCCAGCTCTGCCATAAACATTTCACCAAGGTCCTTGGCATACAGGTTCCAGTCGCTCTCAAGGGACGCAATCTCGCGCAGGTTCTCGTTGATGACGGCTTGCGTCTCTGCCTCTTGCGACAGCAAATTCTTGGCTTCATCCAGGTAGACATAGAGTTCCCCGAGCCACTGCTCGGACTTAGGGATGCGCTCAACTTTGGTGTCGAGCATAAAACCGAGGCGGTTGTTGGCGAGTTTCAGTGTCAAAGCTTCCAGTTCAGCAAAGACTTCGACAATTTTTGTTTGCAGTTTCAGCATCTGGACATTGACCCTGCGGGCATTTTCGAGCTCGGCAAGGTCCTGTTCGTGGCCATGCAGATGTCGCTCAGTGACTTCCAGTAGCCTGACGCCTACTTCTCCCAGCTCTGCCTTCATCTCCTCGACGATATGTAGCTGTTTTGAGGTTTCTTCAAAAGTTGCAATATATTCCAGAGCATGCTGCTTGAGCTCGCGAGCCCCAACCAGGGTTTCTCCGTCACTCAAGTCAGCAATGATCTTGTCAACGGTCTCAAGCAACTGACTGGTCGCCTCTTCGTGCTCGCGTTCAATTTCTGCGGCTTTCTGGCGATCGACGGCCCCATAGAGAACATAGTTGGCATCGAGGGCGGACACTTCGCCGACCAACATGTCAATTTGTGCAGCATCAAGGGCCAATTCATTGTCAAAACTGACCTCAGACAAAAAGTAGTACCCACCGGCTCCAATCGCTAGAGCAAGACCGACAACAATAGAGAAACCGGCACCGAGCTTGAGGCTCAGTCTCAAATCCTCATAGGCTTTGGACTTCGCGGCCAAAATTCCGGCAAGAGCTAGGCCGACCAGCAGGGCCGCCATAACAAAGAACAGTGTCGAGTTAGCATCTGAGGTGGCGAATTGGCGCGCTTCTGAACTAACCTCGCGATGGCGGTTGCGATCCAACTCCTCCGCATTAGACATATTGACCAGTTTGACCGCTTCGCCCTTGACAGCAGTGGCCTGATGCCCCCCAGAGCCCTCATGTCCACCGGTCGAGCTCGAGCCATGACCAGCGCCTGCCATGGCTTCCATGGCGCGCATTGGGTTTCGATCGGCATCTGAGAGAATTTGGCCGACTTTGGCTTCGGAGAGCCACTCGATTTGGCCAGTGCCAACATTGTAGATCGCACCAACCACCTTAACCCGGCCTGACCTGACCAACTCACGACTGGCCGGGCTGACCATGAACAGATCCTCGATTCCCTGCCAGACGTTTTCCTCAATCCCTTTGGGAATGATTGCACGCCCCTGCAAGCCTGGGTAGAGACCCATTGCACGCTCGACAGCCGGCTGGATATTATCGATCAGCGGCGGGATATTGCGCTCAAGTTCGTGACCATGACCTTGAACGGCATTGGTCACAGCGGTCACTGCACCGCACTGAGTGTGGCCAAGGACGACAAGCACCGGAGTTTTGACATGGGCCAAGCCGTATTCAATGGAACCAGCTTCGTCAGTGTCGACCACATTGCCGGCAACTCGAACCACGAACAAATCCATGACACCTGCGTCAAAAATCCTTTCCACTGGAACCCGTGAATCTGAGCAGGTGATCACCGTGGCATAGGCGTGGTCACCCTGATTCTCTCGCCCTGCCTGATTAATACGTGCTACCGTCGTATTAGGGTGAATGGATTTGCCTGCGACA
>PKTY01000354.1 GCA_002869725.1 Desulfuromonas sp.
ACAACCACCTGGTAGAACGGCTTCTTCTTGGCCCCACCGCGGGCCAGTCTAATCTTGACTGCCATGGATTGACTTCCTCCTCACTTCTTCGACTCTTTTTAGTTAAATCCAGGGTATCCCTGGTGATATCCATTTCGATCGTGGCCAGGCGATTAAAACGGCATGCCGCCGCGACCGCCCATCAGCCCCTTGAGCCCCTTGGGCCCCAGTTTCTGCATTTTCTTCATCATCTTCTGCGCTTCGGTGAAGCGTTTGAGCAGCTGATTGACATCCTGGACCCGGGTACCGCTGCCGTTGGCGATGCGCAGTCGCCGCGAACCATTGATAATGCGATGGTCCCGACGTTCCTTCAGAGTCATCGAGTTGATGATCGCCTCAATCTTTTTGACCTCATCATCGGGCGGCTGCATACCCTTCATCTGTTTCATCGCCTTGCCGGCACCAGGGATCATCGACAACAACGACTCCATCGACCCCATCTTCTTGATCGCCTGCAGCTGTTCCTTGAAGGTCACCAGAGTGAACCCTTCCTCGCGCAGCTGTTTCTCCAGGCTGGCCGCATCATTGATGTCGATGGCCGCTTCTGCCTTCTCGATCAGCGACAGGACATCGCCCATACCGAGAATTCGTTGCGCCATCCGGTCGGGATGGAAGCTCTCCAGAGCATCGAGCTTTTCACCAAGACCGACCAGCTTGATCGGCTTGCCGGCCACCGCCCGGATCGACAGGGCCGCACCGCCACGGGCGTCGCCATCCAACTTGGTCAGGATCACCCCGGTCAACGCCAGTCGCTCGTTAAACGAAGTCGCGACATTGACGGCATCCTGGCCGGTCATGGCGTCTGCTACCAGCAGGATTTCGCGCGGCTCGACGGTCGCGCAGATCCGCTCCAACTCCTGCATCAGAGCATCGTCGACATGGAGACGGCCAGCAGTGTCGAGAATCAGTGTGTCGTAGCCCTGCCGGTCGGCGAACTGTTGTGCCTGCCGGCAGATATCGACCGGATCCATATCGGCCCGGCTGTCGAAAACCGCGATGTCAAGCTGGCGGCCAAGGGTCTTGAGCTGTTCGATAGCCGCCGGGCGGTAGACATCGGCCGGCACCAGCAACGGGTTGCGCTTGTCGCGCCTGAGCTTGAGGGCCAGTTTGCCGCAGGTGGTCGTCTTCCCTGCCCCCTGCAGGCCGCAAAGCATGATCGCCACAGGTGGCCGCGCCGCCAGGTCAAGGCTGTTGTCCTCGTCTCCGCCCATAAGCAGGCCGAGCTCGTCACGGACGATCTTGACAACCTGCTGGCCCGGGGTCAGGCTTTTCAGGACATCCTGGCCGACCGCCCTTTCGCGGACGGCCGAAATAAAATCCTTGACCACCTTGAAGTTGACATCGGCTTCAAGCAAAGCAAGGCGCACCTCGCGCAGAGCCTGCTGGATATTCTCTTCGGACAAGCGGCCACGACCACGCAGCTGCTTGAAGACGCTGTCAAACTTTTCGGTGAGGTTGTCAAACATTGAGCGAGCCAATCCCTGCCATGGCCAAGCCTCGGCAAAAGACGTACTTTAGAGAAGCGGCACAACTGTTGTCAAGCAGAATCAGGCATCCGGCAGGGTGAGACCCGGTTCGAGGTGAATTCCAACAAACTCGTCCTGCTGGCGCTGGTGCAGTTCGACCGGTGGCAGGCCCGCCTTCTCAAGGACACTCAGCAAAGCATCCCGGTCTGCCGGGGCAAACCGCAACGCCAGCCCGCAATCAGAGGTCAACTGGCGCGGAACCGGAATCAGCAGAAAAGTGACCCCGGCCTGTTTGAGCAACTTCTCGGCCTTGAGCACCCGGTGGATCGAATGGAAAATGGCGACCAAGTCGCCCTGATTAACCATTTACACCTCGCAACAAAGGTCGACAGAGTGCCATAACTGACCATCACAAAGCAAGGCCGGCGACAATCAGGCCGCCGGCCAGGGATCAAGACTGTTTATTTGGCGCGAATCGCCTGAACCTCGAGATCGATGGCAATCAGATCACCCACCACGAACCCGCCGGTCTCAAGGGCCTTGTTCCACTTGAGTCCGAAGTCGTGGCGATTGATCACTGCGCTGGCCGTAAACCCAGCCCGCACCTTCCCCCAAGGATCGGCCTGCTCACCGCGGAAACTCCCCCTGAACGGAACTTCCCGGGTCGTGCCCCGAATGGTCAGATCCGCATAGACCGTGATCTGATCACCCTTCCCCTCGATCCGTTTACTGACAAAAGTCATCTGCGGATGATTGGCGGCATCGAAAAAATCAGCGCTCAGAAGATGGGCATCGCGCATCTGTTCACGGGTGTCGATCGATTTGACCTCGACGGTAGCGCTGGCCGAACTGAGGGATTTCGTTGCGGCATCCGCCTCGATCTCCCCATTGAAATCATTGAAAGAGCCGGTCACCTTAAAAATCATCAGGTGGTCGGCGGTAAACAACAGTTGGGAGTGGACAGGGTCAACCTTGTAGAGAGCTGCGCTGGCGACCTGGGCAAGCAGGGTCAGAAAAACAACCGTGATCGAAAAATATCTGAACATGGCATCTCCTCCTTTGCGGTATGCAGTGAACCTGAGAGAAAGAGTACCACAAATGTCATATTTTTGCGACCCACACCCACAGGATCTGCACAGAACTGCGCGACCCTTCACCCAAACCGTCAGAATCTGGCATTCCCCGGCGTTCTCGGAAAGGGGATCACATCACGGATATTCTCCATACCGGTCACATACATCAGGAAACGCTCGAAACCCAGTCCGAAGCCGGCGTGGGGACAGCTCCCCCAGCGGCGGGTGTCGAGGTACCAGTCGAGGCTTTCCGGGTTGATCCCGAACTCCTTCATCTTGTGGCTCAAGGTGTCGAGCCGCTCCTCGCGTTGACTGCCGCCGATGATCTCGCCGACCTTGGGGACCAGCAGGTCCATGGCAGCCACGGTCTTGCCGTCATCGTTGCTGCGCATGTAGAAGGCCTTGATCCCGGCCGGATAGTCGGTGACGAACAGCGGGCCTCCAACCACCTCCTCGGTCAGGTAGCGTTCGTGTTCCGATTGCAGATCGCACCCCCACTCGACCGGGAATACAAACTGGCGCTTGGCTTTCTGTAAACGCTCGACCGCCTCGGTGTAGGTCATGCGACCAAAGTCGGACCGGGCGACCGCAGTCAGCTTGTCAATGAGTCCGGGCGCGACCAGACGGTCGAAAAAGGCCAGGTCTTCGCCACAGCCTTCGAGAGCATCGGTTACCAGGGAGCGGAAGAACTCCTCGGCCAGCTGGCAGTCGAGATCGAGATCAGCAAAAGCGATCTCCGGCTCGATCATCCAGAACTCCGAGGCGTGGCGACTGGTATTGGAGTTTTCAGCCCGGAAGGTGGGACCAAAGGTGTAGACATCGGTGAATGCCGTGGCAAACAGCTCTCCCTGCAGCTGCCCGCTGACGGTCAGCCCGGCACGGCTGCCAAAGAAATCCTCATGCCAGGCAACCTGTCCATTGACCCTGGGCAGGTTGTCGAGGTCGAGGGTCGTGACCCGAAACATCTCGCCGGCCCCCTCGCAATCGTTGGCCGTGATGATCGGCGAGTGGACATAGAGAAAACCGCGCTCCTGAAAAAAACGGTGGACAGCATCGGCCATCTTGCTGCGCACCCGGAAAACCGCCCCGAACAGGTTGGTGCGCGGGCGCAAGTGGGCAATTGAGCGCAAGAACTCGACACCATGGCGTTTTTTCTGCAGCGGGAAGGCGGCATCCACCTGGCCATAAACCTCGATCTGCTCGGCGACAATTTCCCAGCTTTGCCCCTCCCCGGGAGATTCGACAACTTGACCGCGCACTCCGACACAAGCCCCGGTGCCAAGGTTCGCGGCCGTTCCGAAACAGGCGGAGTCGGCGGCGACCACCACCTGAACGCCCGCCTGGCACGACCCGTCATTCAG